>NZ_JAVDDT010000001.1:300000-581901 GCF_030848495.1 Natronospira bacteriovora | reverse complement strand
CCGCTTTTCCGGCGCGGTGCGCCTCCAAACCGGCCGCTAAGCCCAGGCGTTAGCTGTCATGAGGCAGCGGCCAGCATCTACCGGCACCCCAAAGAGATCTACGGAAAAGCTCATGTCTTTGCCACCTGAAATGAAACGAATCCGTGAGGCGGCGCTGAAGGCTCTTGGCGAAGTTGAGCCAGCTGGATCGCCGGTGACTGGCGATGAGCCGCACGCGTTAATGCTGTCCTCTCGGACGGATGGCGGGCGAAGTCTTCCCCCGTACTACCTCGTCTATTTCCTGCTCGTTGACCTTCTTGCCTTCCCGCACATGGGGAAGTGGGAAAAGAGCGCCTGGACGGTGCCCATTCGATATCGAGGGCGGCTCTATGGGATAGAGCATCGCAAGATGGGCCTTGGCGTATTTGCACCATGTTTGGATCCGAAAGCGACAAGAAGTGGTCGCCCGACCGACGATCAGGAGGCGGATGCCAAGGAGATAACCGCGCTGATTCAGAAAGCGATAACGATCGCGAAGCCTTACTTCGAATGGCGCGCCGAGCAAGCCGCTTCGGGAAATCAGCTTAATGTCTCCAACAAGAATGGGTCGCTTTTCGAGCGATATGAATTCTTTCGTGACCGGTGTCGAGCCCTAAGCAGGGAGGAGGAGGCCAAGAAGGACGAACATCATTTTGAAAAGCAGGCTCTGGGAGATGGCACGGAGGTCACCAGTGCCTTCTATCCTTCCTTCTCACCACATATAGAGGCTGAATGGAACGCGCAGGCCGCCATTGAAGCATTCTTCAGCTGGACGGAGCACGCCTTTATTCATTTGGCCATTCTTCAAGGGTGCCTGCGCACGGGCGACGATGTAGCCCAACTCGCCGAATCCGATTGGAAGAAAAAGTTCAAGGCGGCCTTGGATTTAACGGACAAGGCAACAAAAACGCACTACGACACGCTACTGGACATCAGAGCACAGCTCCGCAACTTCCTGGCGCACGGAGCCTTCGGGAAGCGCGGTGAAGCATTCCATTTTCATTCCGGCGCTGGGGCTGTGCCAGTCTTGCTCACTGACGATCAACGGCATCGATACGCCCTCACGGGGAAACCCGCATTCGATGAATCCTGGGCACTGGGAGAGATTGAAGCATTCTTGGAGCATTTGTGGTCGGGCCCTCTCGAGCCAGCCAAGCATCACCTATTCAGTAGCCTTCCAAGTATTCTTACTTATGTCGCGGATGGCACATACGAGCGCGCGATGGAGTCGGACGAATCGATGAAGGAGTTTGTTGAATATCTGACGCATGAATTCGACAATGCGGCAAACATGGATTGGTGAGTGTTCTGAGGCAGAGCCACAAGACAGCTAACAATCGGCTGCACGACGACCGATTTTCCGCCGCTTCGCGGCTCCAAACCGGCGCGTGAGCCGGGCGTTATGTGTCTTAAGCCATGGCCGAAATATGCGGAGGAAAAATGTCTGACTCCATAATCTGGAGAATGCTCAAGGAACAGGGCCACGAGTTCGCAAGTTTGGTCGCAAGAGAAGATGTTTGGGAGCTTTCCGGGACGGTTATTTTTGTACATGAAGGTCACCCCACCAGAATTGATTATTTGGTCATCTGCGATTCGTCATGGTCAACTAGATCGGTAAACGTCTCCGGAATGATGGGAAGCGAGAGATTCACGATTGATTTGGAGGTGGATTCTGACCAGTCATGGAAACGCAATGGTGTTGCCCAAGCAGAAGTTTTCGGATGTGTCGATGTGGATCTTGGTTTTAGTCCTTCTACGAACATCCTCCCCATCCGGCGTCTTGCGCTTGATGTGGATGAGAAGGCAGAGATCAAAGTGGCATGGTTGCAATTCCCCTCTTTTGAATTGAAGAGTCTGACCCAGGTATACCATCGAGAGGGGGGTAATATTTACCGATATGAATCAGGGGGAGGAGCCTTTAAAAGTGTACTGGCCGTTGATGATATTGGCTTCGTAATAGACTATCCTGGATTATGGCGAGCGGAGTCCGCCACATAATCAATCGCTCAAGTTCGTTCCGCGATTCGCGCTACAGCGGGCGTTGTAGTTCTTCGACTTCAGTGGACACCCGTCCCCGGCAACAGTGTAGTGCTTGATCCCCTCCCACTTGTCATGATTCTGTAACACGCCTTTCAAGGTACTGAAATCCTCGCTCCCTAAAGTGCCGCATGCATTAGGGAATTCATCGGGAATTCCGCACGTCATCGGTCACCCGGAGTCAGTACCATGAACAAGTACCTCATTAGCCTGCTCGCCATTTTCGTACTGCTGGTATCCGCCTGTTCCAGTCAGGATGCCGGCGAAAGCAGTCACCCCACCACTCTTCGTTTCGCCGACACCGGCATCGAGGGGATGGAAGAACTCAACCGTACTTTCGGTGCCTTTGCCGAGGCGATGGAAGAGAAGCTCGATATCGAAATTGAGTTCTTCCCGGTTTCCAATCGCACCGCAGCCGTCAACGCCCTGCAGCATGGTCAGGTGGACATCGTTCTCGCCGGCCCGTCTGAGTACGTGGCCATGGCCTCGCGTCTGGACGTGAAAAAGCTCGTGGGTATTGAACGCGCCGAGTATGGCACTGCCTTCGTGGTGCCCATGGATAGCCCGGCCCGCACCCTGCAGGACCTGAAGGGCAAGCGTATTGCCATGAAGGATCCGGGTTCCACCACCGGGCATATCACCCCCAGCTGGATGCTGCACGAAGCCGGTTTTGATCTGGACCGTGACGCCGAGATCCTGCTGCTGGATGGCGCTCGCCTCGAGGCGCTGATCAACGGGGATGTGCATGCCCTGGGTTCCGGTGTTCGCGATTTCCGTCGCATCGAGCAGCGGGCCCCCGGCCAGTTCCGAATTCTGGCCGAGAGCGACACCATGCCCCGGGATGTGTTCGTGGCCAGGGCCAGCCTGGCTGACGATTACCTGGCGGCCATTCGGGAGGTCATCATGACCAATTCCGATGAGCTGATGCAGGCCATCCTGGCCCCGGGTGAGCGTGAAAAGTATCGCAACTCGCGCTTCGTGGATGACCTGACGGAAGAAGAGTACGACGTTGTCCGTCAGGCCTATGCCCTGCTCGGATTCGACATCTGATCGGCTTGTGGACCGGGCGGTGGCTTCTTGCCGCCGCCCGGTTCGCCGTTTTGCCTTTGATATCTGAGTTTTTCGACGAGGTCCGTCATGCGCGACATCCGTGTTCACGACATCAGCAAGGTCTTTCCCAATGGAACCCGATCACTCGACAAGGTCGGCTTTGAGCTTGGCGCCGGCGAGAGTGCAGTGCTTCTTGGCCACAACGGTTCCGGCAAGTCCACCTTGCTGCGCTGCCTCAACGCCCTGGAGCGGCCCACGGCCGGCCGGGTCGAGGTGGGTGGCATCAACCTGACCAGTGCAAGGGGGGCGTCTCTCCGACTGTTGCGCCGTGACATCGGTGTGGTGTTCCAGCGCATCAATCTGGTGCCCAATCTGTCCGCCTTCCAGAACGTACTTTTTGGTGCCATGGGGCGACAGCGGGGCCTGCTGGGCAGCCTGTCCATCACCGCCTCGGCCGAGGACCGCGCCTTTGCCATGCATTGCCTGGAGCGGGTGAGCATGGCCCATCTGGCCTCCCAGCGAGCCGATACCCTGTCCGGGGGACAGCAACAGCGGGTCGCCATCGCCCGCACCCTGATGCAGCGGCCATCCGTGATTCTGGCCGACGAACCCATCGCGGCCCTGGATCCCAAGGCCGGTCAGCGGGTGATGGAGCTGTTGTGGTCGGTGGCCCGGGACGAGGGCATGACCGTGATCTGCACCTTGCACAACCTGTCGGTGGCCCGGACCTATGGTGAGCGATTCATTGCCCTGGTCTCCGGCCGGAAAGTGATCGATGCGCCCGCCGCGAAGGTGTCGGATGTCGACCTGAAAGCGCTTTATGCCGACGCCGACACCGCCGAGGATGATGGCGACGCGCCCGGCCTTTCCGTGCCACTCGCTGTCAACGCTTGAGAAACCAGCAATGAACCAACCGTCACAATACCGCGACATGCCCGCGCGCGTGGCCGCACCTTCGATCTTCACGTGGATCATCCTGGTGATCTTTCTGGCCCTGTTCATACAGGGTTTGAGCGGTGCCGGGTTTACCCCGGATCGCCTGCTGCGGGGTGCCGGCAATCTTGGCAACTTCTTCGCCCAGGCCATGCCACCGGATTTCAGCCGCATCGGCCCCATTGCCAAGGCCATGTACGAGACCTTCCAGATGGCCCTGGTGGGTGTCACCTTCGGTGTCATCCTCAGCCTGCCCATGGCCTTGCTGTGTGCCCGCAATACCAGCCCGGCGGCACCCGTCCGGGTTGTCTGTCGCGGCATCGTGGCCACGCTCCGGACCATCCCGGATCTGGTCTGGGCCCTGATATTCGTGGTCGCCGTGGGGCTTGGGCCTCTGGCCGGCATCCTCGCCATCATCATGGATACCATCGGCTTCTGTGCCCGTTTCTTTTCCGAGCGGGTCGAGGAGATCCGGCCCGGTCCGTCGGAGGCCCTGGCGTCCACCGGTGCCGGGCGCATGCAGGTCATCACCGGTGCGGTGCTGCCCGAGGCCTTTCCGTCCTTTGTCGCCACCAGCCTGTTTGCGGTGGAGAAGGCCGTCCGCTCCGCCGTGGTGCTGGGCCTGGTGGGTGCCGGCGGCATCGGCGTTGAACTCAACACCGCCATGACCATGTTCCGTTACGATCAGGCCCTGACCATCATCATGATCATTCTCGTGGTGGTGATTGGTGTGGAGCAGCTCTCCTCCGCGATTCGTCGCAGGGTGCTGTAAGCAACTCTTCACGTAATGGCAGCGTAACCGTAAAGGGAGGCGGGGATGATGGCAGCATGGAAACGCAGGCCCACATCCCTGTCCTCCCGGAACCCGTCGGTTCGCCAGCGGCCCGGATTGCGCTGATCACCGAGACCTGGCCGCCCGAGGTCAATGGTGTCGCTCATACCCTCTCGAACCTGGCTCGGGAACTGATTGCGGGGGGTGACCGGGTTCTGGTGATTCGCCCTCGACAGCCCGGTGACGGGTCGGCCGAAAACCTGGATCGCCGGGGCTGGCAGGAATGCCTGATCCCGGGTCTCCCCATTCCCCGCTATCCCGGTCTTCGCTTCGGTCTGCCCGCTATCCGCCAGCTGAAGCAGAACCTCGCCCAATTCGATGCCCAGGCCGTTTATGTGGCAACCCAGGGGCCGCTTGGATGGGCCGCGGTCACTGCCGCCCTGCAGCTCGGTCTGCCGGTGGTTAGCGGTTTTCACACCAACTTCCAGCAGTATCTTGGTCACTACGGTTTTGGTCTGCTCAAGCAGGCCGCCTGGGCCTATCTGCGCCGCTTTCATCGGCGCAGCAACCTGACACTTGTACCCACCGAGGCCCAGGGGAAGGCACTTACCCAGGATGGCTTCGGCCCTACGGCCATGCTGGGCCGGGGCGTGGACTGTCGGCTCTTCTCTCCCGCGCGCCGTGATCGCCGGCTCCGGCAGGCCTGGGGGGTGGGTGACAAGGAGCAGGTCATGCTTCACGTGGGGCGACTGGCGCCGGAGAAGAATCCGGAGCTGGCCATTCGTGCCTTTGAAGCCATGGCTCCCGTGTTCCCCGGTCTGAAGCTGGTCTTCGTCGGTGACGGGCCCCTGCGTGACAGCCTGCAGGCGATGTGCCCGCAGGCCCACTTCGCCGGCATGCGTACCGGTACGGATCTGGCCCGGCACTACGCCTCGGCGGATCTCCTGCTGGTGCCCAGCCTCAGCGAAACCTTCGGCAACGTCGTGCTGGAAGGCATGGCCAGCGGTCTGGCCGTCTGTGCCTTCAACTATGCCGCTGCCGAGCAGTACATCCGTCACCACAAGCATGGCTTCCTGGCCCATTACGGCGACGAGTACAGCTTCCTGGATCGGGTCGAACAGGCGCTGATCCATCGTTCCATATACGGCGGCTCCGGCATAGCCGCCCGCGCCAACGTCCTGCGCCTGGAGTGGCCGACGATCGCCGCCCGATTCCGTCAACAGCTGTTGCGCCCGGGTACGACGGTCATGAGGGGCAGCATGCGGGAGGGTAATGCTCATGGCTGAAATGCGTCTGATCTTTCAGCAGATTGACCTGCTGGAGCTGGGGCTGTGCCGCCGAATGAATCGAATCAGCCGACATCGGGCCGTGGAACGTTTTTTCATCGCTGTAAGCCGGCTGGGTGACGGGCTGTTCTGGTATGGACTGATGATCTTGCTGCCGTTCCTGTACGGAGTGGCCGGGTTCAAGGTCGGCCTGCAGATGGTCATCGTTGGTTTGGTGGGCCTGTCGATTTATCGTAAGCTGAAGGCCAGGCTGGTTCGCGAACGTCCCTTCGTTTCCTGGCGATTCATTCACTGCGGCACACCGGCCCTGGATCGTTATAGCTTCCCGTCCGGACACACTCTCCACGCGGTGGCATTCACCACCATACTGTTCGCCAGTTTCCCGGCAATTGCCTGGACGGTAACACCGTTCACGCTCCTGGTTGCCCTGTCTCGAGTGGTCCTGGGCCTGCATTACCCCTCAGACGTGCTGGCGGGCGCATTGCTTGGTTTCTCGCTGGCCTGGGTTTCGGTGGCGATTCTCGCCGTGCTGTGAGTCCGGCCCATAGCTTCCCCTGCCGCGAGTGCCATCCCGGAGTGCCTCGAAGTAACCTGCCCGTACGGCTGACTTGTCCACAGGACAGGGACAAGCGTACCCTCCCATAATCGTTTTCCCGTCAGTATCACTATTTGGCCATGGCCTGGTTGCCGTTCTCCCTTGTCATCTTCGATCACCCCACCTTTTCGGGTATCACGTCTTTCTGGTGGTCCATCTGGGTGTACTACTCTCTGGCTATGATTGTCGTGCCGTTGGCACTGTTACTGTTCAACGGTATGGTGCGGTTGTGGTGGCGATTCTCAAACCGCCGTCGTCAAATCGGGCGCTGATGTCCAGGGCGCCCTGCCTATCCCCAAGGAGCACGTTTTGAGCAACCCCGTCATAGCCGATAACAAGCCAAAAAAGGTCGAGCTCAAGAAGGGCGAGACCTACACCTTCTGTGTCTGTGGGCGCTCCAGGGATCAGCCCTTCTGTGACGGCTCCCATGCCGGCACCGGCATGAAGCCCAAGAGCTTCAAGGCGGAAGAGACGGGCGATGCCTACCTCTGCCAGTGCAAGCACACGGGCAACTCGCCTTACTGCGACGGCACTCACAAGCAGTTCGACAAGGAACAGGTGGGCAAGGAAGGCCCGGGGCGTGATGACGATGGCAGTGGGGCTCCGTCGCCGAAGGCCACGGCGGAAGAGCCCACGGTGGAGCTGATTCATGAGATGGCCCGGGAGGGGCTGTCGGGCATTGGGCATCATGGATCGATGACCGCCATGGGGGTGCCCCGCAGCGAGCTGCCCCATTGGGATCAGATTCAGATCCTGACCGGCCAGCTGGACCGTCGTCCCCTGAAGGAGGCGGCGGCAGTGGATACCCGCCTGGTGATTGGCCCGGAAGCGAAGAAGCCCCTGGAGCTCGATATCCCCCTGTTCGTGTCCGATATGAGCTTTGGTGCCTTGTCCGAAGAGGCCAAGGTGGCCATGGCGCGGGGCGCGGAACTGGCCGGGACGGGTATCTGCTCCGGCGAGGGCGGCATGCTGCCGGAAGAGCAGGCCGAGAACAGCCGCTATTTCTATGAGCTGGCCAGCGCCAAGTTTGGTTATTCGGAGCAATTGCTGGAGAAGGTGCAGGCCTTTCACTTCAAGGGTGGGCAGGGTGCCAAGACCGGCACCGGCGGGCATCTGCCCGGCAATAAGAACACGGGCAAGATCTCCCAGGTTCGGGGTATTCCGAAGGGCCAGCCGGCGGTGTCACCGCCCACCTTCGAGGATCTGGCCTCGGTGGAGGATTTCCGCCGCTTCGCGGCCCGGGTGCGGGACATCACCGGCGGCATCCCGGTGGGCTTCAAGCTCAGCGCCCAGCACATCGAGAAGGATATCCAGTTCGCCCTGGATGCCGGCGCCGATTACATCATCCTGGATGGCCGGGGCGGGGGCACGGGGGCGGCACCGTCCATGTTCCGGGACCACATCAGCGTGCCCACCATTCCCGCCCTGGCACGGGCACGGCGTTATCTGGATGCCCAGAAGGCCAGTGGCCGGGTGACCCTGATCGTGACGGGTGGGCTGCGAATGCCCATGGATTTCGTCAAGGCCATGGCCCTCGGTGCAGATGGAGTGGCCCTGGCCAACAGCGCGATGCAGGCCATTGGCTGTGTGGGTGCGCGCATCTGCAACACCAATAACTGCCCGGCCGGTATCGCCACTCAGCGTGAAGACCTACGCCGTCGCCTGGATGTAGAAGCCTCCGCCCAGCGCCTGAACAACTTCCTCGGTGCCTCCGTGGCCCTCATGCAGGTGATGGCCCGCGCCTGCGGCCATGATGCCCTGGGCAAGTTCGATCGCGATGATCTCACCACCTGGCATCACGACATGGCGCGGCTTTCCGGCATACCCTATGCAGGGGTAAGCTCGCTCGACTGAGCGGATTCTGGAGCGGCAGGCTATACTGCCCGGAACCGGGGTGGGGCCCCGGCCGGAATGGGGGAAATAACGTGTCGCAACGAATGCTCTTGGGGTGCGCCTGGGGCGTCATGACGTTGTTGGCGTTGGGGGTGGCCGGGTATACATCCATGGCTGCCTGGAGCCCGGATACCATCGACTTCATTGCCCGGCGCGATGGCTTTCTTCGCCAGTCCCTGATTGTTCATGCCCTGGCCGGGACTGTCGCTCTGGCCCTTGGGCCCTTCCAGTTTCTCAGTCGCCTGCGTAATCGGTATCCACGGCTCCACCGCATCAGCGGTCGGGTCTATCTGCTGTGCATATTGATCAGCGGTCTGACTGGCCTGTGGCTGGCTTTCTTCACGCCGGGCGGCGTGGCGGCCACCAGTGGTTTCTTTCTGCTCGCCGTTCTCTGGCTGCTCACCGGTGCTCTGGCCCTGCGTGCCGTGCTGCAGGGCAATTATCCAGTGCATCAGGCCTGGATGATGCGCTCATACGCGCTGACCTTTGGGGCGGTGACTCTGCGCATCTATCTCGGGCTTGGGGTGCCCCTGGCCGGCCTGCCATTCGATCAGGTCTATGCCATGGCCGCCTGGGCCAGCTGGGTGGTGAATCTCTTGTTCGTGGAATGGGTTCTGCTGCGCGAAGGGGCCTGAAATGCCAAGGGGTGTTATGCCGGATTGGCTGAAGCAGGCATCAAGGCTGGGCTGGGCATCGCTCGGGGCTTATCGGCTGGTTCAGAGCTGATCGGTGAGCACGGCCCATCATTACGTTGCACCTGGGGCGCCAATCCAGCACGATGAGCCGACGATCGACTTTACGGGCGAGCCATGGAGGTAGCAATGCAGATATGGGATAACCGTGAGCGTTACGGGATGGTCAGTCGCGTGTTGCACTGGGGCATGGCGGCGGTCATTCTCTGGCAACTATTCACCGTGCTGGCGAGGGTGCTGCTGGACGATGAATCTGCCATGTATGGATTCTTCTGGGGTACGCACCGGGAGACCGGCTTTCTCATCTTCACCCTGGTGATCCTGCGTGGCATCTGGGCACTGGTGAATATTCGACAACGGCCTCCTTCGGTGAGCCTGCCGGCAAAGGTCGGCCACATCGTGCTGTACCTGTTGATGCTGGGCATTCCGGCAGCGGCACTGCTGCGCCAGTATGGTTCCGGTCGTGCCTTCGAGCCTTTTGGCATTCCCCTGTTCCCCGGTTTTGAAGGGGATCGCATCGAATGGATGATGGTGCCGGCCAATACGTTTCACAGCTGGTTTGGCTATCTGTTGTTCATGCTCATCGTCGGTCACGTAGCCATGGCCATCTGGCGCCACCGGGACCCGGAAAAGACCAACGTGCTGCCGCGCATGTGGAACTGACATGTCGCGTGGGCTTTTGATACTGGCTGCCCTGCTCGCCGGACTGGCAGGCCTGGGCAGTTTTCTCTTCCTCGCCGGTGATCGCGAGTCGCCTGCTGGTGATGGCGCGTCGGTGCCCTCTGGCCATGAGGTGGGATTCGAGCTTTACCAGGCCAACTGCATGGCTTGTCATGGTGGCGAGGGACAGGGTCGCCGGGGGCATTTTCCGCCCCTGGCTGACCATGTGCCGGAGATGCTGGGCCGGGATGGCGGGCGGGCCTACCTGATTGACGTGATCCTGTTTGGTGTCACCGGCGAGACCCAGGTGCAGGGCATCACCTACGATGGTTACATGCCCGGCATGCCTCAGCTCGCCGATCAGGACATCGCCAGGATTCTGAACTACCTCGCTCATGCCTGGGGCAACGACAATGAGCTGTCCGCCGGTTTCGAGCCCTATGCGGCGAAGGAGATCGCCGAGCGGCGCGCCGATGAGAAGACGCCTGGCAAGGTCGGCGAGAGCCAGCCCCGCTAACCGCTAACCGCTAGCCGATGCCCCTAACCGGCCTTTACCTGCTCGGCCTCCGCCAGCGGCTGCATGGTCTTGAGATCCTGAACCGCCTGGATGCTGAGAGCGTGGGGCAGAGTCGGTGCCAGCAGGTGGGTGAAGTCACTGTGGGGGCGACCGCGATCAAGCCAGGCCGCCATGCCTTCCCGGTCGAGCATCAGTGGCACGGATTTCTCGTGGATGTGGCGCGTGGCCGGGTGGCCGGGCAGGGTGACAATGGAAACGGCGTAGTGATGGCCGTCAGCATTGGCACCACCGGATGGGTCTTCGAGAGGGTAGGCCTTGGCCATGCCCCCGAGAGCCAGGGGCTGGCCCTCGGGGTGACGGAAAAGATGCGGCACCTTCTCATGCCATTCCACGAAGGCCGTCGCCGGAATCACCACCCGAAAGGAGCGAGGCGGGCGCTGATGGATGCTCGGGCCACTGCCCGTGACCTTGTCGATGCGGCTGTTGAAACTGACCAGACGCTGATTGGGCCGCCAGCCATCTTCATCCTCATCCATGGCCAGCCACCAGGTGCCGCTCTTCAGTACCCAGCGCCCATCCCGGGCACGCGCCAGGAAGGGCACCGTATCCGTCGGCCGGAATACTCGCCGCTCGCCCTCGGCGGCCGCCTCGAAGTACCACCAGGGATCCGTTTCTGCTCGCCCGGCCGTGAACTCCGCCAGATCCTCCCGGCTCTGAATGCCGAAGTATTCCCGCAAGCGGGGCGACTGCTGAAGATAGAACCCACCGCACATGCCAGAAACCCTCCGCTGGCAGTCAACTAACCATCGCCGTCGTTATTCTCCCGGCCCCTGCTAAGCTTTTCCAGTACCTGTCTGTCGAAATCTCGCGCCCGGATTCGATCATTCAATGAAAATTAGCGATTACAGGGAAACTCAATAATGAAATACCTATGCCTGGTGTACAGCGATGAGGACGCTCTCCACTCCATGCCGGACAGTCCGAATGACACGGAATGCTGGGCCTACGCTGAGAAGATAGCTGAAAGTGGCCGAATGCTTGCGGCCGAAGCCCTGGAGCCGGTGAGTACGGCCACCACGGTGCGTGTGCGAGGCGGTGATGTCTCGATCACCGACGGCCCCTTTGCCGAGACCAAGGAGCAGCTGGCCGGCTTCTACCTGGTCGAAGCCCGTGATCTGAACGAGGCCATCGGCATCGCCGCGAAGATTCCGCCTGCTCGCGTGGGCAGCGTCGAAGTGCGGCCAGTGCGCCAGCTGGATATCTGAAATGAGTGCCTCTGCCATGGGCACCCGTCTTCCAGGTCTGCCGTGAACGTGCGGCCAGACAAGAACCTGCGCGCCGCGGTGGAGGAAATCTACCGCGACGAGTCTCGCCGTGTGCTTGCAACGCTGATTCGCTTGTTGGGGGATTTTGAGTGGGCCGAGGAGGCCATGCAGGATGCCTTCGCCGCTGCCCTGGATCAGTGGCCGCGGGATGGTCTGCCGGACAATCCCCGCGCCTGGCTGGTGTCCACGGGCCGGTTCAAGGCCATTGACCGTCTGCGCCGTCGTACCCGCCATGAGGCACTGATTCGTCAGGAACTGCCTGTTCAGCAGGCGGCCCCGGATCCGCTCGAGGCACTGGGCGAAGCGGCCGTGGAGGACGACCGACTGCGATTGATCTTCACCTGCTGTCACCCGGCACTGGCCCTGGAGGCCCGACTGGCGCTGACCCTGCGCGAGGTCTGCGGTCTCAGTACCGAGGCGGTCGCCAGCGCCTTTCTGGCCCGCCCCGCCACGATCGCCCAGCGCATCGTGCGCGCCAAACGCAAAATCCGGGACGCGGCCATTCCCTACGAGGTACCGAATCGCCAGCAGTTGCCGGAACGCCTGGATGCGGTGCTGCAGGTGGTCTATCTGCTGTTCAACGAGGGCTATTCCGCCTCAGCCGGCGACGAACTCACCAAAGCCGAGCTCTCGGTGGAAGCCATTCGGCTGGGCCGGCTATTGCACACATTGATGCCGGAGGCGGAAGTGAAAGGGCTGTTGGCCCTGATGTTGCTGCAGGAATCCCGTCGCGGGGCCCGCAGTGATGACAAGGGCGACATCATCCGCCTGGAGGATCAGGATCGTCGCCTCTGGAACCGCGCTCTGATTGGTGAAGGCCAGGCACTCGTCACCAATGCCCTGCGCAGCCGTCGCTTCGGTCCCTACTGTATTCAGGCGGCCATCGCTGGCGTACACGCCGATGCCGACTCGCCGGAAGCGACGGACTGGGGCGAGATCGTGGGGCTGTATGACATTCTCCTGCGTATGCAGCCTTCACCCGTGATCCGTCTCAACCGGGCGGTGGCCCTGGCCATGCGGGATGGCCCCGAAGCGGGCCTGGCGGAAATCGACGCCATCCTCTCGCGCGGTGATTTGCGTGCCTACCATCTGGCCCACGCGGCCCGCGCCGACCTGTGCGAACGCCTGGGGCGCCTGGATGATGCCCGCCAGGCCTTCCAGGCGGCCCTGGGGCTCACCCAGCAGGGGCCGGAGCGGCGTTTTCTGAGCGAGCGCCTGCAACGTCTTGTACAAGCCGACGCCCGATTGGAGAAATGACGCACTTTCCCTGTCGATTTGCAGCCAGGTACGACGACTACTCTCCGAAGGCAACGGCGTTAGCAATCAATTAATGGGCGAGAACGGAGAAGTGATCATGAACAAGACCGAGCAATTCCTGCGTGAATTCAATGAAGCCTGGCTGCGCGAAGACGTGCAGACCGTCCTGGATGGCGTCACCGATGACATTCGCTTTCGCATGGCCAGTGAGAAGGGTGTGCAGGGCAAGGAAGACTTTGGCCGAATGCTGAGGGAAATGAGTGGCAGTGGCCAGGGATTCAAGCTCACGATTGAGCAGGTGATCCTCAGTGGTGAGCGGGCCGCCGTCAACGGCCTGATCGAATGCCGTTCGCCGGAAGCGCAGAAGCTCACCACCTACGCTTTCTGCGACGTTTACGAACTGGCTCCTGGTTCATCACCCCGGGTCAAGGCTCTGACTGCCTATGTGATGGAAGTGAAATCCGATTGAGGACCGGGATGGCTTGATGGCCGCAAGGAGTTTTGCCATGCGATATATGATCATTGTCAAAGGTGATGAACGAGTGGAAAGTGGCGCCATGCCCCGGGAATCCGAAATTCAGGCCATGGCGGATTATCACGAAGCGCTGGAACAGGCCGGTGTGCTGGTCGGTGCTTCGGGCCTGCAGCCCACCGCCAGGGGATTTCGGGTACGCTACCAGAATGATAAGCGGGTAGTGATGGACGGGCCTTTCGCCGAGACCAAGGAGCTTATTGCCGGCTATACCATCATCAATGTGAGCTCCCATGAAGAGGCCGTAGAGTGGGCGCGCCGTTTCCCGAATCCCAAGGGGGAAGGAATTCCCTGCGAGATTGAAGTGCGACTGATGTTTGAACTGGAAGATTTTGAGCAGACCGAAGCCATCGACCGCATGCGGCGCATCAATGTCGGAAACTCGTGACCGGAGGAGAATGTGATGAAAGTCATGACCACTTCTCTGCGGTTCGATGGTCAGGCCTGGGATAGAGCAGGGTTTCATGCATCCATCTTTCCTGATCGACGACAAGCCGGTGCTGTCATGCAGGTTATTCCGGCGATGAGAAAACTGGATTTGCAGGCGCTGAAACCCGCCCATGATCAATGAGGGCGAGTAGCGTATAGTTTCCGCTTCGGTGATGGTGGAAGGCGAGATGGAGTGGTTCAATAGTGACCATGCACCCGGATACCAGCCAGGGTTTCCTGGACCGTGACGGCAGCCGCCTTCGTTATTGCAGCGAGGGCAAGGGCAGGCCTCTGTTTGTCATCGGCTCCTCTCGTTATTACCCGCCCACCTTTTCGGAGTCGCTGAAACGCAGCTGTCGAATGCACTTTGCCGACATGCGGCATTTTGCGGAGCTGAATGGACCGGCCGCGAAGCAGGCCCTTCATCTGAATGATTATCTGGATGACATCGAGGCGATCCGTGAAACGCTTGGCCTGGAGGACGTCGTCCTGCTCGGTCACTCCCATCACGGCAATCTGGCGCTGGAGTACGCGCGGTGTTTTCCCGATTCAATCGCGGGGCTGGTTCTGGTGGGGACCCCACCCTGCAATGTGGCGGAGACCCTGGCGGCCAGTGAGCGCTACTGGCGTGAACAGGCGGATGCCCGGCGAAAATCCCTGTTGACGATTCGCCGCGACTGCCTTGAGCCCGATGCGGATTTCGTCAGCCGTTATGTGGCCGACGCACCCCTTTACTGGTACGACCCGAGCTATGACGCCACCTGGCTCTGGGAGGGCGTACCCATCAATGCCACGGCTCTGACGCAGTTCAAGCGTTTTTTCGTGGCGCAGGATTTTGCTCGCGCTGCCGCGCAGGTCACCGTGCCGGTGCTGGCCATCACCGGCCGACATGATTACATCGTTCCGCCATCACTCTGGGACGAGCATGATGCTCCCTTCTGGTCCTTGACCCGCCATTGCCTGGAACGCAGTGGCCATACGCCTCAACTGGAACAGGCGCAGACTTTCGATGAGTGCCTCTTGACCTGGCTCAATGACCATACGGAGGGACCAAGATGACAGTGCAGTTTTGTCCGGGTAGAAACATGGCCATGAAAGTGCCGGCCCATGAATACGAAGCCACTTTGCGGTTTTACCGGGATGTGCTGCGGTTCGAGCTGCTCCCCGGCGAAACGCCCCGCTTTCGCTTCGGCGACAAGGTGCTATGGATCGATCGTGTGGAAACGCTTAGCCAGGCCGAGATTTGGCTTGAAGTGCTCACGGATGATATCGAGGCGGCCGCCGATTACCTGAAGGCGGAGGGAATCACGCGTCGGGATGATATCGAACCCTTGCCGGAAGGGCTCCATGCCTTCTGGCTTTCAAGCCCGAGCAACATCATTCATCTGCTTGCCTCGGATGCAGGCGAGGGTTAGTCGGCCAGCGGATGCAGCAGGGGCTTGCTGGGTGTGGCGTCGGTGGAGAAATCGGGGTACTGGAGATTGAGCAGGTAAAACCCGTCCAACACGGCGTCCGCTGCGAAGATCATCTCCGTGACACTGGCTTGCGGGCGTTCTGCCTCGATCAGCTTCCGGGAGCCGGCCGGCAGGCCCCAGAAGATGCGGTGGGTGACCAGCTCGCCGTCATCATCGCCCCGGTCCACCGAGGGCATGTCCACCAGCAGGTGGTCGATGCCCTGGTCGACAATCCATTGCGCCGCCTCACGGGTGATCCAGGGTGGTGTGGGGCCTTCCATCCAGTCTCGCCGGGCCTTGTCCGGCGAATTGGGGAGTGTCCTGAGGATCAGGGCCTGCGGGGGCGTGGCGGGCGCCTGCAGCTGCCAGGCCGCTTCCAGGGCCTTTTTCGAGATGACCGGATCACTGCCATCAGCCTTTCCGGGGCCGCTGTCCTCCGTGCTGTCGAGACGGGCAGGCTGGATACTCAGCAACAGGGCCGGGCAGAGTACAGTGCCGATCTGCTGTGAAACCGTGGCCCGTGCTTCAGTGATATGGCCCACGCACTCGGTATGGGTGCCATTGCAGTGGGGTGTGATCTCCAGCACTTCACAGTTACAGCTTCCGCCTTGCCGGGTGTCGCCGGTGAAACCGCCCGATTGCATTGCCTTGCGCCGCGCCGAGGGCGCGCCGAAGAAGCCGGGTTGGGGGCCATCGAAGTCGAGGGTAATGGCCAGACTCACCGCACGGGCCGGATTCATGTCGAAACGGACGCCGGCCCAGTCGAGGATGGCGGCGCTCACAGGAAGCGGTCCTTGTCCAGATTGAGCCACTCCAGGGCCGTGCCGTGCAGCAGGCGATCCCGGGTGTCCAGAGGCAGGCCCATGGAGTCGATCAGTTTGCCCGGTTCCAGCTCCCCGAGCGGGAAGGGGTAGTCCGTGCCCAGGGCGATGCGTTCCGGCCCCACCATGTCCAGCATCAGCTGCAACACCTTCGGCTCATGGACGAGAGAGTCGAAGTAGAGTCGCTCCAGGTAGTCACGCGGATTGACCTCATTGTCGATGGCGCAGAGGTCCGGTCGCACATTGAAGCCATGCTCGATACGGCCGATGGACGGCAGGAAGGAACCCCCACCATGAGCAAAGGCCACACGCAGGTTCGGGAAACGCTCGAACACGCCACCGAAGACCATGGAGCAGATGGCCCGAGTGGTTTCCGCCGGCATGCCCACCAGCCAGGGCAGCCAGTAGCGCTTCATGCTGTCACTGCCCATCATGTCCCAGGGATGCACGAATACCGAGGCACCCAGTTCCTCGCACGCGGCCCAGATCTCATCCAGGGCCGACTCGTTCAGGTTCCAGTCATTGATGTGCGAGCCAATCTGAATGCCCGCCAGACCCAGCTCCCGGACGCAACGTTCCAGCTCCTTCACGGCCAGATCCGGTGCCTGCATGGGAAGGGTGCCTAGGCCAATGAAACGTTTGGGCTGCTCGGCCACCACAGTGGCAATGTGGTCATTCAGAAGCCGCGAGAGATCCAGGGTGTGTTCCGGCTTCGCCCAGTAGCTGAACATGACCGGTACAGTGGACAGCACCTGAACGTCCACCCCATGCTCGGCACAGTCATGCAAGCGCGCCTGGGCATCCCAGCAATTGGCCTCGATCTTCCGAAACTTCTCCCCATCCTTGACCATCTGCTTGCAGCCAGGCCCACAATCCTCCAACTGGATGAAGCCGCCATAACCATAGCGCTCCTTCAGATTCGGCCAGTCCGGGGGCAGAATATGGGTGTGAATATCAATCTTCAGGCTGCGAGTCATATCTGATCACTTTTTTAAAAGCGCCACGAAGCTTAAGAAAAAGAATTTGGCCACAGATGAACACAGATGGACACAGATTGTGTTGTGGTGATCTTAGTCTGTGTCTATCTGTGTTCATCTGTGGCTAATACAAGAATTTTCCATGCATTTCGCGGCTAACGGTTTTCAGGGTTTCTCCGGCATGATGTGGCCGCAGTTGTCGCAGGTGCGGTGTGCTTCGCTGCCGAAGAAGCGGTCGAAGACCGGCGGGAACTGGGTTTCGATGTTCTCCAGGTGGAAGTACTCTTCGTAGAGTTTGTGGTTGCATTTGTCGCAGAACCACATGAGGCCATCCTGTTCGTCCGGCCGCCGTTCCCGTTCGATCACCAGGCCGATGCTGTTTTCGAAGCGCTGGGGGGAGTGGGGCACTTTTGGTGGCAGCAGGAAGACCTCGCCGGCCTTGATGGGGATGTCCCGCACCTTGCCGTCTTCCTGGATCTTCAGCACCATCTCGCCTTCGAGCTGGTAGAAGAACTCCTCACCCTCGTCGTAGTGATAATCCTTTCGGGTGTTGGGGCCACCCACCACCATGACGATGAACTCCGAATCCTTGAAGACCCGTTTGTTGGCCACCGGCGGCTTGAGCTCGTCGCGGTGCTCGTCAATCCATTTCTGGAAGTTGAAGGCGCTTGGCAGGGGCATGGTTGGCCTCCTCCGGTTTTAGCCGGATGTTGGTTTGCCACTATCTACTCGTAAAGTATAAGAGAAGTAAACAGTTCCCAGTGAACAGTGGGTGTGTTGCTCTTGTCTCGTGGGAGAGGCTTTAGCCCCGATAGGGGGCTGATCGATCCCTTTATCGAGGCTAAAGCCTCTCCCACAGCTATCTCCCATAGCTAATTGCCTAGCTTCGCGCGCTGCATGGCGGCTGTCCGCCAGGAAACAGTAGGTCTTTCGGCAGGCACGGCCCGCTAGTTCACTGGGAACTGTTCACTGTTCACTCGCTCTCGTCAATTGTAGCAATGCATTTCAGTTCGATGGCAATGGGCGTGGGCAGGCGGTTGATCTCCACCGTGGTGCGGCAGGCCTGATTGTCCGCGAAGTACTCGGCGTAGATCTTGTTGTAGGCCTTGAAATCCCTGGGAATGTCGGTCAGAAACACGGTCACGTCCACCAGCCGATCCCAGCTCGAGCCGGCCTCTTCCAGGATATGGCGCACGTTCTGAAACACCGAATGGCACTGGGCCTCGATGTCGTAATCCACCACATTGCCCGCCTCATCCAGGGTTACACCGGGGATATCCTTGCTGGTCGCCGAACGCGGCCCTACCCCGGACAGAAACAGCAGATTCCCCACCCGCCGCGCATGCGGGTACAGACCCACCGGCTTGGGTGCCTTGCCACTGTTAACAATACTGTCCTGATCGCTCATGCCTGACTCCTGAAAAAACAATTAATAATGCAGGGAGATTAGCCACAGATGAACACAGATGGACGCAGATCGTGCTGTGGTGGACTTAACAAACGCCTGGGCAATTGATTAACGCAGGCATCTGTCAGACACCTACGACGTGGCATTGGCCAAAACATCTGTGTTTATCTGTGTTCATCTGTGGCAAATAAAAGAATTTAGCGTGCATTTCGCGGCTAAATGTCTTACCCGTCAAATGCCACGGTGACGTTCTTGGCTTCGGTGAAGAAGCGCATGGCTTCCCAGCCGCCTTCTCGGCCGACGCCGGATTGTTTCATGCCGCCCATGGGCACCCGCAGGTCGCGGCGCATCCAGCAGTTGATCCAGACCAGGCCGGATTCGATGTTTCTTGCCATGCGGTGGGCGCGGCTGATGTCCTTTGTCCAGATGCTGCTGGCCAGGCCGTAGTCGACGCCGTTTGCTATCGCCAGGGCTTCTTCCTCGTCCCGGAAGGGCATCAGGCTGACCACCGGCCCGAAGATCTCCTGCTGGTTGCTGCGGCAGCTCGGTGACAGGCCTTCAATGACTGTCGGCTGGATGAACCAGCCCTGATCGCAACGTCCACCCACCTGGGCGGCTTCGCCACCGACCAGTATGTGGGCGCCGTCCTCCCGGGCCTGTTCGATGCAGCCGAGCACCTTCTCGTAATGGGCCCTGGAGACCACGGCCCCCTGGCGGGTCTCGGGCAGGGCGGGGTCGGCCGGGTTCAGTGCTCGTGCCTTCTCGACGAAGGCATCCCGGAAGGCCTCGTAGATATCGGCCTGAATCAGCAGACGGGAGCCGCACAGACAGATCTGGCCCTGGTTGGCGAAGGCTGCCCGCAGGGTCTCCTCCAGCGTGTGTTCCCAGTCACAGTCCTCGAAGACGATGGTCGGGTTCTTGCCGCCCAGCTCCAGGGACAGTTTCTTGAACCGGGGTGCCGCCACCCGAGCGATCTCGGCCCCCGTGGCTGTGCCCCCGGTAAAGGAAATCGCCTTGATGGCCGGGTGATCGATCAGTCTTGCACCAATGCCCGGGCCACGGCCGTGCAGGATGTTGAGCACGCCACTCGGCAGGCCGGCCTCGATGCAGAGTTTGGAAAACAGCCAGGCCGTCTTCGGGGTAACTTCCGAGGGCTTGCCAATCACGCAGTTGCCGGCGGCCAGGGCCGGGGCGATCTTCCAGGTGAAAAGGTACAGAGGCAGATTCCACGGCGAGATGCAGGCCACGACGCCGTGCGGTTCACGCAGGGTCCAGTTGATGGCCCCGTCTTCCATCAGATGGGATTCGCTCGAGAACTGGGTGGCGGCGGCGGCGAAGAAACGCAGGTTGCTCGCCGCCCGGGGAATGTCCACCGAGCGGGCCAGGGTGATGGGCTTGCCGGTATCCTCTGATTCCGCCCGCGCCAGCGCTTCCAGATCCCTTTCAATCAGATCGGCCAGACGATTCAGCCAGCGTGCCCGCTCAGCCCCGGGCGTCCGCCGCCAGGCCGGAAAGGCTGATTGCGCTGCCGCAATGGCCGCATCCAGCTCCGCCTCGCCGGCATCGGCGATCTTTCCCGACACCTGACCCGTGGCCGGCTCGAAATTCTCCAGCCAAGCCTCCGAGCTCCTCAGCTCACCGGCAATGTAATGCTCAATCCGATCCACTGCTCACTCCTGCAAGGCTGGGTAAAGGCACCGCGAAATGCACGCGAAATAATATTAAAGCCACAGATGAACACAGATAAACACGGATGTTCTGCCTGTTGCCGCCTCCAAGCTGTCAGTCAGGCAGCAGGGTTCATCGGTCGCCCAGACGCTTCCCAAGGCCACCAGAAACAATCTGTGTCCATCTGTGTTCATCTGTGGCCAATTCGCTTTCTGGTGTGTTCGCCTCGCCTGTGTACGGGTTTCAGATGCCCCGGGTGCGTCCGCCGTCGACGGCGAGGCTGACGCCGGTGATGTAGCTGGCGGCCGGGCTGGCGAGGAAGGCGATGGCGTTGGCGCATTCCTCGGGCTGGCCGAAGCGGCCCATGGGAACCTGGGACAGGGCGGCCTGTTCCACGGCATCGAAACTCTGCCCGCTCTTGTCTGCCTTGCCTTCGAACAGGCTTTTCAGGCGCCCGGTACGGGTGAAGCCGGGCAGGATATTGTTGACGGTAATGCCGTCCGGAGCCAGTTCCGTGGCGATGGTCTTGGCCCAGCTGGCCACGGCGCCACGCACTGTATTCGATACCCCCAGGCCGGGAATGGGTTCCTTCACCGAGGTGGAGATGATGTTGATGATGCGCCCGTAACCGTCCTCGCGCATGCCCGGCAAGAGGGCCTGCAGCAGAATCTGGTTGCAGATCAGGTGGCGCTGGAAGGCGTTGCTGAACTCATCCTTCTTCGCCACGTGGGCGGGCCCACCGGCGGGCCCGCCGGAGTTGTTGATCAGGATGTGAAAACGCTGCCCCCCATCCACGCGGGCACGGATCTGGGTCTCCAGGGCCTCGGGGCGGTCGAAATCGGAACTGAACCAGTCATGGGCCTGGCCCTTCGGCCGGGGCAGACCATCGCAGACGGCTTTCAGGGCCTCTTCATTGCGGGCGGTCAGGGTAACCGTGGCACCCAGTTCCGCCAGCGTCTCGGCCGTGGCCTTGCCGATTCCCTGGCTGCTGCCGCAGACCAGCGCGTGCTTGCCTTCGAGATTCAAATCCATCAGTCCGGCTCCCTTGTTCATTCAGGAAAATCGGGAAACATTGGAACCACTGAAGACGCCGAACACACTGACAAAACACCGACAAACTTCTGTGGGAGCGGCTTTAGCCGCGATCAATGCCAATCGAACGATTCTTCGAGGCTAAAGCCTCTCCCACACCCGTTCTTTCCGTACGGGTCATGATCCAAAGCCCCGCGGCTCAAGCCCTTGCTTCATTGTTCGGCGTATTCGGTGTCTTCGGTGGTTCCCATCTTTTGGTCTCAAGCCTCGCCGGGCGTGAGCTGCCCGCGGCAGCTGATGCTGGCCCAGCCGCCGTCTTCATCCAGGCGGAAGGCGGTGAGGCTACCGCCCCAGACACAGCCGGTGTCCAGGGCGTAGACGTTGAAATCGCTGTAGTTGACCTTGCTGGACTGGCCGGCGGTGGACCAGTGCCCGAACAGGATGTGGTCGTTGGCGCTTCGACGGCCGGGTGCCTGAAACCAGGGGAAAAGACCGTCGGGTTGCTCACCCGGCCCGCATTTCAGACCCAGGTCCAGTCGACCGTTGGCATCCACGAAGCGCATGCGGGTGAAGCAGTTGATGATGTAGCGCAGGCGGTCATGGCCGCTGAGGGACTCATCCCACTGGTCGGGCTCGTTGCCGTACATATGGGCCAGAAAATCCCGGTAGTCGGGGCCCTGCAGTGCCGCTTCCAGTTCCCGCGATCGGGCCAGGGCTTCGCTCATGTCCCATTGCGGCGGAAGCCCGGCGTGGACGATGCCATAGCCAAGGTCCCGATCATGGTGCAGGAAGGGGCGGTGGCGCAGCCAGTCCAGCAGTTCACCGGCATCCGGCGCGTCCAGGATCTCGGCGAGGGTGTCCTTGGGTTTGAGGCTGGCCTCATCCCGGTGGGCCATGGCCAGCAGATGCATGTCATGGTTGCCCAGTACGGTGATGGCCTGTTCACCGAGGTTGCGCACGAAGCGCAGGGCCTGCAAGGATTCCGGCCCCCGGTTGACGATGTCGCCGGCGAACCAGACGCTGTCCTCGGACGGGTCGAAATTGATTCGGTCAAGCAGCTGTTCCAGTTCTCGATAACAGCCCTGAATGTCGCCAATAGCAAAAATGGCCATTTGTGCCTCGGGGTGGAATTCAGTTGACGACGCCGGGGACGGCCAGACGGAAGGGCGCGATGGGGGCGTCGAAGGACTGCCCGTCATCGGCCTCCATCAGGTAACTGCCCTCCATGGAACCCACGGGTGTCTCGATGATGGTGCCACTGGTGTATTCGTAACTCTCGCCCGGCTGCAGATAAGGGTACTCCCCGATCACCCCGTCCCCATGGACTTCCTGCACCTTGCCATTGGCGTCGGTAATGACCCAGTGTCGCTTGAGCAGTTTGGCGGCAATCCGCCCGTCATTGCGCAGCGTGATGGTATAGGCAAATACATAACGGCCCTGAACCGGGTCAGACTCGCTCTGCAGGAAACGGGTGCTCACGTCGACCAGGATGTTGTGGTTGTTGGGGGTGTCCATGGAAAACCAGTCTGCCAGAGAAATGACGGAAATCACCATTCTACCCGAATGCCGTGGCTCGGCGTTGGCGGAGAGGAGGAATGAATCAGCGCTTTCTCAATCGCCCTCGCCATCCGCTGGTTCCTGGATGCGCACGGCGAGCACATCGCAGGGTGCGTTGTGAACCACCGAGCGCTGGGTGCCCCCCCTCAGCAGTGCCAGGCCGTGCCGCTCACGGCTGCCCAGCACGATCAGATCCGCACCGATTTCGCCGGCCACGCGCTTGATCTCGGCCTTGGTCTGGCCGATTTCGATCAGTACTTCCGACGGTTCCAGCTGCTGACGGTGGATGAGGCCCTGGATGCGCTCACGGGCGCTGTTGATCAATTCCTCTTCCATGTCCACCGGCGGCGGCAGCAGGGCCTCCCCGGCCGGATCCACCGGCAGGTACTCCACCACGTGGAGCAGGGACAGGCGTGCTCGCGAGGTTTCCGCCAGTTGCATGGCACGAGCCAGCACCTGGTCGCTGTCTTCGGCCAGATCCGTCGCTACCAGAATGTGCTGATAGACATTCATGTGTTTCCCCCAGTGAGCGGATATCCTGCGGTCAGTATAGGCGAGGGTAGGGGCGGCAAAAACCTATGAGGAATTCTGAGGCGGTGGGAACTTTACAATAATTCACCGATTGCCCTCTGTAGGCGCGGATTCATCCGCGCAATGGCCAGAATCCGACGTTTTGCCATTACATGTGGCGCAATCCTCATCACCCCGCGACCACCCGTTCCGCCAGCTTCGCAAAGGCTTCGGGCGGCAGGGTTTCGGGACGGGCGCCTGGGTCGATGCCAAGCTGTTCCACGGTATCGGCGTTCACCAGGCCCTTGAGGGCATTGCGCAGGGTCTTGCGGCGCCTGGAGAAGGCCTGGCGGACCAGCTGGGCCAGCACCTCCTGATGGTCGGCAGGGCAGATCGGGGTAGCGCGGGGACGCAGGCGCACGATGCTCGACTGCACCTTGGGGCGAGGGCTGAAGGCGCCGGGCGGGACATCAAAGAGGTGTTCGGCTTCGCAGTACAGAGCGCTCATGATGCCCAGACGGCCGTAATCGGAGGTGCCCGGTTCGGCCACCAGTCGATCCACCACTTCCTTCTGCAGCATGAAGTGCATGTCGGTGATGGCGCTGATCTGGCTGAAGAGATGGAACATCAGCGGGGTGGAGATGTTGTAGGGGAGGTTGCCCACTACCCGCCAGGGACCGGGCCCAAGGCTGTCGAGACGGAACTTCAGCGCATCCACGTTGTGCACGCGAAGCTCCCCCAGGCCGGCGCATTTCTCCTGCAGGTGGGGGATGACGTCGCGGTCGATCTCGACCACATCCAGGTCACCGTGGCGCTCCATCAGGGGCCCGCTGATGGCGCCCAGGCCAGGACCAATTTCCAGCAGTCTGTCGCCCGGCTTCGGGTCGATGACATCGACGATGCGGCCAATGATATTGCGGTCGTGCAGGAAGTGCTGGCCGAAGCGCTTGCGAGCGCGATGTTCATTCATGACGGTATTTCCGGCTGGTTTTCCGCCAGTTCCACGGCGAGGCCAATGGCGGCCTGCAGGCTGCCGGCATCGGCCCTGCCGCTGCCGGCCAGATCCAGGGCGGTGCCGTGGTCCACCGAAGTGCGGATGATGGGCAGGCCCAGGGTCAGGTTCACGGCCTTGCCGAAACCCTTGTGCTTGAGTACCGGCAGGCCCTGGTCATGGAACATGGCCAGCACCGCATCGCCCTGTTCGAGTACCTTGGGGGTGAACAGAGTGTCTGCCGGCAGGGGGCCGTTCAACTGCATGCCTTCACGGCGCAGACGTTCCAGCAGGGGTGCAATGATCTCGCCTTCCTCATGGCCCAGATGCCCGCCTTCCCCGGCATGGGGGTTCAGGCCGCAGACCAGGATACGGGGGTTGTCGATGGCAAATAGCCGTCGCAAGTCGGCATGCAGGACACGGATGACGCTTTCAAGCCCTTTCGGGCTGATGGCATCGGCCACCTGGCGCAGGGGCAGATGCGTGGTGGCGAGAGCCACGCGCAGGCCGGGGCAGGCCAGCATCATCACCGGCTGGGCGGCGCCGCTGCGCTCGGCCAGGAATTCCGTATGGCCGGAGAACGAGCGGCCGGCCTCATTGATCACGCCCTTGTGGAGTGGCGCCGTGACCAGGGCGGCGAAACGGCCACCGAGGCAGCCATCGCAGCCAATCTCCAGCAGACGGATTACGTGCGCGGCATTGACCGGGTCGAGATGGCCCGCCCGGACGGGCGAATGAACCGGGATGTGCAGAAACGAGAGGTGGCCGGCTTCCCGGGCAGTATCGCCGTCCTCCCACGCGTGCAACTGGACGGTCAGGCCGAGGGCATCGGCTCGTTCGGCAAGAACCGAGCGGTCACCCAGCAGAACCAGGGGATAATCCCGATCCTGCTGGGCCAGGCTCAGGGCCAGGTCGGGACCGATACCCGCAGGTTCCCCGCAGCTGAGGGCGATCGGCCGCGACAGGGGCATGTTCAGCCCCCGAGGCGGATTTCGATGTAGGACTCGTCGCGCAGCTTCTGCAGCCAGGCATCCATGCGTTCCTCGGCCTTCTGGGCGCGGATGAACTGCTGGGCCTGGTTGCGGCGTGCGTCCAGGGTGCGGTCGCGTTCCCGGGTTTCCATCAGCTGCACGATGTGGAAGCCGAACTGGGTCTGGAACGGTTCACTGATTTCGCCGATTTCCATCTGATCCAGCTTCTGGTCGAAGGCCGGAACGAACTGGCCACGGGTCTGCCAGCCCAGGTCGCCGCCGAGGGACGCCGAGCCGGGATCCTGGGAGTGTTCGCGTGCCAGCTCCGAGAAGCTTTCCCCTTCTTCGACAATGCGGCGGCGCAGATCAACCAGCCTCAGCTGAGCCTGCTCCGGGAGCAATACTTCCGAGGGCCGGATCAGAATGTGACGAGAGCGGCGTTCCTGCACGATGAGCTGGTCACCACGACGGACATCCTGGAGCTTGAGAATGTGATAACCGCTGGAGGTGCGGAAGGGGGCGGTGATGTCACCGGCATTCATGCCCACAACCCGTTCGGCGAATACCGTGGGCAGTTCCGGCCCGGCGCGCCAGCCCATATCGCCGCCTTCCAGGGCGGTGCGGCTGTCGGAATGGGTGACGGCCATCTGGCCAAAGTCGGCGCCCTCCTGCAATTGCTGATGAACGTTTTCGGCCTTTTCGCGCGCTTCCCGCAGGGCTTCCGCGTCATCGGATGCGCCTGTGCCAATCATGATGTGAGAGACGAGATACTCGCTGTCCAGATCGCCCCGGGCTTCCATCTCGGCCAGGAATTCCTGGACTTCACGATCGGAGACGGTGACTTCACGATGCAGCATGCGCTGCTGTACCCGCTGCTGCATGAGTTCACGGCGAATCTGTTCCCGAACGGTGGCGTAATCCAGGCCCTCGGCCTCCATGACTTCGGGCAACTGGGCCAGGGTGACGTTGTTCTGGGAGGCGATCCGGGCCAGCGCCTGGTTGACCTCGTCATCACTGACACGCAGCCCGCCCATGCGCCCGCGCTGCAACTGCACCGCCTCGTCAATCATGTAATCAAGCACCTGGCGGCGAAACTCCTGCTCCGGCGGCATCTGGGCACCGGGTCCGCCCATGCGCATGCGGATGGTATCCATGCGCTCTTCCAGCTCGGAGTTCAGGATGACTTCGTCATTGACCACCGCAACGATACGGTCCAGCGGCGTGTTGGCCGCGGCCGAGAATGCCGTCAGCGTCAGCAGGGCGGCAAGGCCGCCGATCATCATCTTGCGCATTTGCGTTCCATTGTTTCAGTCGTAATCACGATAGCCATAGCCCATGATGCTTTCGTCAAGGAAATCATCCACGGTCTGGCCAACTCCCCCGAGGCCCTTGAGCTCCAGCTGGATCATGAAGGAGCGATCCACATCGCCATCGCGGTTGTAAATGTGCCGCCGGGTGGTGAATCGAAGGGCCCAGCAACAGCTCTCATACTCCAGACCGCCGAAACGTTCCAGGGTTTCGTCATCCTGCAGAGAGTGATTCCAGCGTCCGAAGGCGCGGATGCGGTCTGTGATGGGCCAGGCAAAGGAAAAATCCACCTGGTCGAGTCGGTCGCGCCGGTTGCGATAGCCAAGATTCAGGACTTTTCGCGCTTCCGGGCGGTACTGGAACTGTATCGCGCTACGCTGGGTTTGTCGATCTTCCGGATCCCACAGGACGGTGGTTCTGGCGCTGAAGGCTTCGGTGGGTGCCAGTTGCACTTCACCAACCAGCTCGGAGCGCTGGGTGGTGACGGGATCGCCACTACCCAGACCAACCTCCCGGTCGTCGAAGTGATGGATCTGTCCCAGGCTGCCGGTCAGCAGACTGCGCCCCGAGCGGCTGTCGAGAACTCGCGAGGTCAGGGCCACCCCCACCTGATTGGCGTCACCAAGGCGGTCGGGACCGATGAATCGATCTTCCATGAACAGGCTGGCGAAAGTGAAATCCATCTCGCGGGTATCGAAACGCGGGAAGGCGCTCTGATCCCGGTAGGGCACGTAAAGGTAGAACAGCCGTGGCTCCAGGGTCTGGCGCAGATGCAGGCTATCGGCGAAAGGGCGTTCGAGGATGAGCCCGGAATCGAGACTGAAGACAGGCGCACTGCGGGTCAGGGTTCGGTCTTCGCCGGGTTCAAGTTCGGCCCCGCTGTTGCGACGGGTTTCCGCCGTCGGATTGTTCAGGTCGTAGCGGGTGTATTGCCCGCCGATGGAAGGCTGAACGAACCAGCCCGGGGTGCCGAAGCGCCCAGTGATTCTCGGATGCAGGTGCAGGCGGTCGGCCTCCAGGGAGTCGGCGCGCTCGAAGCGGGTGAAGCGATTGCCCAGTTCGGCATGGAAGCCGCTGCCGCCAATGGGGAGGTCGGAATCCAGGCGCATGTCCGGCAGCTCCCGGTAGGGCAGGCGGCTGTCTTCGATGGCGTCGTCAATGGTCTGAAAAATGCGGAATCGACTCTGGAAGCGATACCAGTCGGTATTCTGGCTGATGGTCAGTGACTGTGGCAGATGAGTTCTTGATCGAGCGCCGGGCGAGTCGTCCAGATCCAGGAAATACTCGGTGTCGGAGACGCGCTGGATATTGGCAGCCACCCGCCAGTTTGCCGGCAACCGGGTGCTCTGGCGGTACTGAAGGTAATAGCGGTCATCACCGAATACCGAGTCGTCCGGCAGGTAGTCCGCCTGCAGACTGCCACGGGTGCTGCGGGTCAGGTAGCGGGTTTCGGTGTAAAGCTGGGTGCCGCGCTCACTGCGGTGATGGGGTGTCAGCAGACTATCCAGCTGTGGATGGATGTTCCAGTAGAAGGGCAGTGCAATCTCGGTTCCATGGCGTTCCGAGCGGCCGAAATCCGGGAACAGGAAGCCGCTCTTGCGACGATCATCCAGCGGAAAGCTCAGCCAGGGGCTGTAGAAGAAAGGCACACCCTTGAACTCCAGCCAGAGGTGACGGGCCACCCCGCGGCCGCTGTCATGGTCCATGTGCATGCGCCGGGCATTCAGGGCCCAGTCCCGGTTGTCGTCCGGGCAGGTGGTATAGAAAAGATCCTCCAGCAAGGTGGTGTTCTCATCCTGCCGAACCAGTTGTCCGGCTTCGCCCCGCGCGTGGCGATCCAGCAGGCGAAAACCGGCCTGATCGAAGACACCGCTGTCGTTGCCCAGATCGAAGCTGGCTTCGACGCCGCTGAAGGCCAGGTCATTCTGGAGGAAGCTGACATCTCCCCTGACCCGCGCTTCTTGTGTCTGCGGCAGATAGAGCAGTTCCTCCGCTCGCAATTGACGGGTGCCCTGGCGCAGGATGACGTCACCGCGGTAGACGAAATACTCCTCAAGAACCCCGTCCATCTCGTCCGCCTCGATGTCCACGGGTGTCTCGGCCGTGGGTGGCGGGCCAATGGTCTCGGGGGGGCGCTCCGGCGGCCAGGCGGGGCAGAGACGCCAGGGCTGGGGCTCCTCCCGTTCCAGTGTCATGGCCGGCGTGGTCGCGGGAAGCAGCAGGACGAGCAACAGCAGCCAGCTGGCGCTGGCAGGCGGCGGTTCCGGGCAATGACGGTCGGGTTTCGGCCTTGGCTGCACGGGGCGATCCTGTTCCTCGATCCCTGATTCGGCGATGAGCCACGGCCCAGCCTGGCTGGCTGGTTCTCGGGCGGCAAGCAGGTATGATGACCGGATATGAGCGCGCGGTAAAATCGCACAAATGCCCGCGGTGTTCAACGGCAAACGGCCACCAGGGCCAGCGCATCAGGGAACGGGAGTGCAAATGAGTGCCGATGCCAGATTGGAGGCCCTGAAAGCCTGGCTTGCAGGCTTGTATCCGCAATGTCCATTCCATCTCGCGCCGGCCTCGGCGGATGCGTCCTTCCGGCGGTATTTCCGGGTCAGTGGCCTGGAGTCGGGCAGCCTGATCGTGATGGATGCGCCGCCCGACCGAGAGGACACGGCGCCATTCCGGGATGTGGCACAGCGCCTGGCCCGGGCGGACATCCGTGTGCCGGCCATTCGTGCCGCCGATATCGACCAGGGTTTTCTGCTGCTTGAGGACCTGGGCCGGGAGACCTATCTGGAGGCCTTCTCATACCGTGATCCGGCGCCCCTGATGGAGGCCGCCGTGGATACCCTGGTTCGCATGCAGTCGGGAACCGAGACCGAGGGGCTGCCGGAATACGACCGCGATCTGCTCATGCGGGAGCTGGCCCTTTTCCCGGACTGGTATCTGGCCCGGGAGCGCGGTATCGACGTGCCCGGTGAGGAGCGTGAGCTGCTCGAAAGCCTGTTCAGGGAACTCTGTGATCGCGCCCTGGCCCAGCCCCGGGTTTTCGTGCACCGGGATTTCATGCCCCGCAATCTCATGGCATCCCACCCGGCACCCGGGGTGATCGATTTCCAGGATGCCGTGCTTGGCCCCATCAGTTACGATCCGGTCTGCCTGTTCATGGACGCCTTTCACAGCTTCCCCGCCGCCACCGTGCAAGCCGGGTTGAGTCGCTTCCACCGTCAGGCGCTGGCGGCCGGGCTGCCGGTTCCCCATTCCCGCTCGGATTTTCTGGATGACTGCCGCTGGATGGCGGTACACCGGCACCTCAAGGTCATCGGCATCTTTGCCCGCATCGCTCATCGCGACGGAAAACCCCATTACCTCAGCGACGTTCCGCGATTTTTTGCCTATCTGCGCCAGGCCGCCGCGGCGGAACCGGCATTGCGGCCCCTGCAGTCACTGATCGAGCGTTGGAGCCCGGGCGCGGCAAGGGGAGCATCGGCGTGAGGCGTCGAGCCATGATTCTCTCGGCCGGGCGCGGGGAACGCATGCGTCCACTCACGGATCGATGCCCGAAGCCGTTGCTGGAAGTGGATGGCAGGCCCCTGATCGAGCACCAGATCCGGCGCCTGGTAGCGGCCGGCTGGCCCGAGATTGTGATCAATCTGGGCTGGCTGGGTGAGACGCTGGAAACCGCGCTGGGCGATGGCGCCCGCCTTGGTGCCCGCCTGTTCTATTCGCCGGAGGGCTGGCCGGCTCTGGAAACCGGCGGCGGCATCAGCCATGCCCTGCCATTGCTGGGGCCGGAGCCCTTCCTGGTGGTCAACGGTGACGTCTGGTGCGATACCGATTTCAGGCAGCTTGAACTGGGGCGCGAAGACCTGGCCTGCCTGCTGCTGGTGGACAACCCGGCGCACAATCCCGGCGGTGACTTCGCCCTGCGAGACGGTCGCGTTGAAACCGCGGGGGAGCCACGCCTGACCTTCGCCGGCATCGGCCTGTATCACCCCGAGCTGTTCGCCGATGCTCCCCCGGGTGCCTGGCCCTTGGCTCCCCGCCTGCGTGACGCAGTCAGTGCCGGCCGCGTGGCGGGCATTCATCACACCGGCGAATGGGTCGATGTCGGAACCCCCGACCGCCTGGAGCAGTTGAATCGCAAACTGAGCAGTTTGTAATCGTAATCGGATTATCGAACGGAGCGAGGAATCAAAAAGCCGACAACGACAACGAGGGTACTGCCAGATTGACAGGGAGTTTGGCCCATGACCTGGGACTGCATCATCGGGATTGATTGCGCCACGGCGGCGGAGAAAACCGGGCTGGCCCGCGCGGTGCGGGGGGAGGCCGGCTGGGTGCTGGTGGAAGCCATGTCCGGGGCCGAGGTGGTGCCGGTGGAGCAGGTGGCCGAATGGATATCCGCTGCCGAGCGGCCCTTGCTCTGCATTGACGCACCATTGGGCTGGCCGGTGGCGCTGGGGCAGTCACTGGCCGAACACCGTGCCGGGGCCGGGATTGGCCCCGGGGCGGATGAACTGTTTCACCGCCGCTGCGACAGCTTCATCCACGAACGAACCGGTTGCCGCCCCATGGAGGTGGGCGCGAATTTCATCGCCCGCACGGCGAGGGCGGCCCTGGGTCTGCTGGCCGAGGTGCGTGAACACAGTCGCCGGCATCTGCCGCTGCTCTGGCATCCCGGGGCCGGGGACGAGGGTGGCGTCATCGAGGTCTATCCCGCCGCCACCCTGCGCATGCACGAGCTGCCCTGGCGCCGCTACAAGCCGGCCGCCGAACTGGAGCGGCGCGATATCATCATGGAAGGCTTCGGCGAGACACTGGCTCTGCCCGGAGCCCACTCAGCGGCCACTCAGGCCCTGCGCACCCAGGCGGATGTCCTGGATGCCGCTGTCTGCATCCTGGCCGGCATCGATTTCCTGGAAGGCCAGGCCATGGCGCCACCGCGTCTGGATGAGGACCTGGCAAAGGAAGGGTGGATATGGACACGCCGGGGAAGCGCCCCTTCCCCGGCGTGATCGTAGTCGTAATCGTAATCGGATTTTGATTCCTCGCTCCGTTCGAAAAGCCGATTACGATTACGAAAAAACCTGAGGCTGCGAGGTGTTCGTCTTTTCGTTTGCGGATTGCTGCCCGGGGCTTGTTGCTGCTGTCGAAAAGCCGATTACGACAACGATTACGACTACGAGAGCCTTGGCTCGTTGGGCTAGGGGGTCGGATAACCCAGGCGACGCAGCAAATGCGGCTGCAGGTCCCGCCATACGGTCATGGGGTCGGCGGGGCCGCCGAGGTCGGTGACCTGGGTCACTTCCAGGCCTTCATAGCCGCAGGGGTTGATGCGCTGGAAGGGTTCCAGATCCATGTTCACGTTGAAGGCCAGGCCGTGGTAGGTGCAGCCGTTGCGTACCCGCAGGCCGAGGGCGGCGATCTTGCGGCCTTCCACGTAGACGCCGGGGGCATCGCGGCGATTGGCCGCATCAATACCGTATCCGGCCAGGGTGTCGATGACGGCCTGTTCCAGGGCTTCCACCAGGGCGCGTACACCGAGTTTCAGCCGGCGCAGGTTGATCAGGGGGTAGACCACCAGCTGCCCGGGGCCGTGATAGGTCACCTGGCCGCCGCGGTCGATGTCGATGACCGGGATATCACCCGGTGCCAGTACATGCTCGCGCTTGCCGGCCAGCCCCAGGGTGAAGACCGGGGGGTGTTCCACTTGCCAGATGCGGTCGCTTTCATCGCCGCTGCGGGCGAGGGTCCACTGCTTCATCTCTTCCCACACGGGGTCGAAATCACGCCGGCCCAGCTCCCGGAATTCCGGTGGCGGGATGTCCTGACTGGTGGTCGCGGTAGACGCCATTTTTCGCCGTTTCAGAGGGTCATCAGCACGCGATCGGAGGCGTGCAGTTCCCGGTAGATGTCATCCAGCTGAGGGCGGCTTTCGGCCCGTACGGTCACCGTGAGGGAAATGAAGCGCCCGCCCTTGCTTTCCCGGTCACGAATGCCCACCACGGCGTCAGCGCCGGCCTTCTGGCTGATGATGGCAATGACGTGCTCGCGAAAGCCGTCTTCGTCCCGGCCCATGATCTTGAGCGGAAAGTCGCAGGGAAATTCCAGGGGGGTGTTGTTCTCGTCGATATCCTTCATGAAACCTTCACCGTACTCGACTGCACACGGGTTCTTTCCGAGAGAGTCTGTTGGAAACGTTGCCAGACCGGGCCAGGGCGACCGTCACCAATGGTAATGCCATCCACCTGCGTCACCGGCATGATCTCGCGGCTGGAGCTGGTGAACCAGAGTTCATCACAGCTTTGCAGCCGTGTCATGGCCAGCGGGGCCTCTTCCACAGCCACGCCCAGGTCACGTGCCAGATTGATGACCACGTCCCGGGTGATGCCCGGCAATATCGACGGGCCTTTCGGCGGCGTCAGCAGGGCACCATTCTCAACCAGAAACAGGGTCATGGAGCTGCCCTCGATCAGTTGGCCGTCCCGGTGCAGCAGGGCTTCATCGGCGCCGGCGTCGCGGGCGGCCTGCTTTGCCATGGCGTTGGCCAGCAAGCCGGTGGCCTTGATGTCACAGCGTCGCCAGCGAATGTCCTCCACCAGATGTGCGCGGGCTCCGTCGCTGGCGAAACGGGCAGGGGCCGGCGCCAGGGGGCTGCTCATGGCAAAGCAGGTGGGGGCCAGGTCAGGATCCGGGAATCCGTGGTCGCGCTGGGAATCAGCACCCCGGGTGATCTGGAAATACACCGTCTGGTCACCGCCCCCGTTTCGCTCGACCAGTTCGGCAATCATGGATCGCCACTGAGCCCGGCTCAGGGGGTTGCGCAGGCGGATTTCCCCCAGGCTGTATTCGAGGCGATCCAGATGGGCCTCCAGTTCGAAGGGCTGTCCGTCATAGATCGGCACCACTTCGTAGATGCCGTCACCGAAGAGGAAACCCCGATCCAGTGGTGAAATTCTGGCTTCCTGAAGCGGAAGGAATTCGCCGTTGAGCCAGGCTGTTTCGTGGGGGATCGCCATGATCAGTCGAAGAACAGCTTCACGCGATCGACCATGCGCTGCCAGAGGCTGCCAGACTGAATGTCCTCCAGGGCATGCACTTCGCGCTCGGCAATCACGTCGTCATTGAGCCGTACCCTGACCTTGCCCACCGGGTCTCCCGCCGAAATGGGCGCATCCAGGCGGCCGCGCAGATTCAGGACGGGATCCAGATCACGGTAGGTGCCTCGGGGGATGGTGACGAAAAGATCCTCGTTCACGCCCAGGTTCAGGTAATCGCGGGCACCACCCCAGATCCGCTCTTCAGCCAGGCTTTCACCGGCCGTGTAGAGGCGGTGGGTCTCGAAGAAGCGAAAACCGTAATTGAGCAGGGACTGGCTGGCATCGGCACGAGAGCGTTCGCTGCTCGACCCCATGACCACCGAAATCAGGCGACTGTCATTGCGCTCGGCGGACGTGACCAGGCAGTAGCCGGCGGAGCTGGTATGGCCGGTCTTGACTCCGTCCACGGAATCATCGCGCCACAACAGGGTATTGCGATTATTCTGGCGAATGCCGTTGAAGGTGAATTCCCGATCCGAATACCAGCTGTAGTACTGCGGAAATTCCTGAATCAGTGCCCGGGTAAGCCGGGCAGTATCGATGGCCGTGGTGTACTGGCTTTCGTCCGGCAGGCCGGTGGCATTGGCGTAGCTGGTGTTCTCCATGCCCAGACGTTGAGCGTACTGATTCATGAGGTCCACGAAGGCAGCCTCGGAACCGGCCACGTGTTCGGCCAGCGCAACGCTGGCGTCGTTGCCGGACTGGATGATCATGCCCTGGAGCAAATCTTCCACGGAAACACGCCGTCCCACCTCGATGAACATGCGCGATCCGGGCATGCGCCAGGCGCGTTCACTGACCATGACTTCATCATCGAGCGCGATGCTGCCGGTGCGCAGGGAATTGAAGACCACATAGCCTGTCATGACCTTGGTGATGCTGGCCGGCTCGACCACCTTTTCGGGATCCTTCTCGGCCAGTACGCGGCCACTGTGATAATCCATCAAGACATAGCTTTCCGCATCCACGGACGGGGCGGAAGGGATCGGACTGGACAGGGCCGGCCCGGCGACGAGAACGAGTGCGGCCAGCAGGGCCGGAACAACAGAGCGAACGCATGAAATCATCGTTTGTACACCTGATGAATACCGATGGGTGGAAACGGAAGCCAGTCCCGCATTTTAACAGGGCCAGGGCCCATGATGGGCCAGGTGACGGCAAAAGCCGGCCGCCTCAGTCGTGGACGAAGCGAGTGTCCTCGAAGCCGGCCCGGGCCAGTCGATCGAGCATGGCCTGGATTCGCTGTTCACCCTCCAGGGGGCCGACCTGAACCCGGTGGACACCCCGGCGCCCGCTTTCGGAGCGGATATGGACAGGTCGAATGCCCTCGCGTTCCAGCCGCTCCTTCAGGGCGCGGGCATTGCCCGCCTCGCCAAAGGCCCCGACCTGGATTCGAACCCGGCCCGAGGGAATGCCCATGCCGTCCCGGTGGCGGGACAGGGCTTCCACTCGAACCCGGCCGGTTCCGGCATCCACCAGGCCCAGACGATGGGCAGCCGCATAGGACAGGTCGATGATGCGGTCATGGGCGAATGGCCCGCGATCATTGACACGCACGATCACACTGCGATTGTTTTCCAGGTTGGTCACCCGCACATAGGTGGGCAGGGGCAGGCGGGTATGGGCAGCGGTAAGAGCGTACATGTCGTATTCCTCGCCGCTGCTGGTGCGCTGGCCGTGAAACTTCTTGCCGTACCAGGAGGCGACGCCTTCCTCGGAATAGCCCTCGGCAGAATCCATGACGTAATAGGTCCGCCCGAAGACTTCATAACTGGAAGGGTTCCCGTACCGGCTGCGCGGTTCATTCCGGGGTACGGGCTCGGGGATATTGTCCAGCCCGGGGGGCGGTGCAGTCGGGCCACTGTCACGGGTCTCGAAGGGGGCGCAGGCCGCCACCAGCAGGGTGAGCCCGGCCAGGAAAAGGGTGCTTCGCGGGAGCCCCGGTGAACGTTTAACGACGGCCATCCTTCTCCCTCGCGATTTCGCGGCTCAGCTCCCAGGCCGCCATGGCATAAAGGGGGCTGTGGTTGTAGCGGGTAATGGACCAGAAATTGTTCAGCCCCACCCACCAGGCATCACCGTTGCCCGTATCCAGCTGCACCGGCAATACCAGCTCATCGTCATCCACACCTTCGCTGAAGATCAGTCCGGCCGCACGCAGTTCATGAGCCCGCTTGCGCTGTAGCGGGTTGTTGACGCTGAAGGAGCGGTCGTCGGGAAGGATTGCCGGTACGGCCACGGCGTCGCCACCTTTCCAGTTATGCCGGGCGAAGTAGTTGGCCACACTGCCAATGCCATCTTCGATGTCGTTTAGCAGGTCCCGATTGCCGCTGCCGCTGAAATCCACCGCGTAGGCCCGCCAGGAGGAGGAAATGAACTGGCCTAGCCCCATGGCCCCGGCGTAGGAACCCCGCAGCTCGTGAATGTCGAGATCTTCCTCGTCCGCAAGCAGGAACAGCTGTTCGAGTTCGCGCCGGAAGAAGGCGGCGCGGGGCGGGTAGTCGAAGCCCAGAGTGACCAGGGAATCGAGCACCGGGTGCCGACCCTGATGACGCCCGTAGTAGGTCTCGATGCCGATGATGGCCACCAGCATCTCCGGATCCACATCGTATTCCCGGCTGGCGCGACGGATGACGGTTTCGTTGGCCTTCCAGAAGTCCACGCCGGCCTGGATGCGCGCCTCGGTGAGGAAGATCGGCCGGTAGCGATGCCAGGGCAGAGCCTCGGCCGGGCTGGCAATGGCTTCCAGTACGGCATCCTGGCGAATGACATTGGCAAACACGGATTCGAGCCAGTCGCGGTCCAGGTCGTGTTCCGAATCCATGCGCTCGATGAAGGCCTGCACATCCTCTCGCTCCAGCCAGTTGGCGGCTGACAGCGTCAGGGGACTGAGCATGAAAGCCAGAAGGGCGGTGATAGCCAGAGTGCTTTTCATTTGTCTGCCAGTGACTCCGTTGGATCCAAAGTGTCGAGCGCCGAATATGCTTTTTGTCGTTGTCGTTGTCGTTGTCGTTGTCGTTGTCGTAATCGGGTTTTCATCAGGCCACGAGCGACGAAAAAATCTCAAAAACCCGACAACGACAACGACAACGACTACGATTTAGATCACGACATGAACCGTCGATGACTGTTGATGCTCATGAGAATACCGAAACCGGCCATGAGGGTCACCATGGACGTGCCGCCATAGCTGACCAGCGGCAGGGGAACCCCTACCACCGGCACCAGGCCGGTGACCATGCCGGTGTTGACGAAGATGTAGACGAAGAACGTCAGCATCAGGCTGCCACCCAGAAGACGGCCGAAATTGTCCTGGGCGCGCAGGGCCAGCACCATGCCGCGCCAGAAGACGAAGAGGTAGATCAGGATCAGCAGGCCCACACCCAGCAGGCCGAATTCCTCCCCCAGGACAGCGAAAATGAAATCCGTGGAGCGTTCGGGCAGGAACTGGAGCTGGGACTGGGTACCTTCAGTCCAGCCCTTGCCGAAGAAGCCACCCGAACCGATGGCGATCTTGGACTGAATGATGTGATAGCCAGCCCCCAGGGGGTCGGATTCCGGATTCAGGAAGGTGAGTACGCGCTGGCGCTGGTAGTCGTGCAAATGAGACCAGAGGACGGGCAGGGCGGCGGCAAGGGCAAACAGGCCACCTATCATGTAGCGCCAGCGCAGTCCGGCGAGGAAGAGAACGAAGAAGCCGGCGGAGGCCACCAGCAGGGCCGTGCCCAGGTCTGGCTGGCGGGCGATGAGTGCGACCGGCACCGCGATGGCGAACAGCATCAGCAGAATCTGCCACCAGCGCGGTGGCAGGTGACGATCATGCAGGTACCAGGCGAGAGCAAGCGGCATGGCCAGCTTCATCATCTCGGAGGGCTGGAAGCGAATGAAGCCCAGGCTGAGCCAGCGCTGGGCGCCCTTGCCCATTTCGCCCATGATCAGTACCAGAAGCAGCAGGGCAATGACACCGAGAAAGACCCACGGTGACCAGGCCCGGAGCAGGCTGGGCGGGATCTGTGCCAGGGTTACCAGCACAGCCAGACCCAGGCCCATGCGGATGAGCTGGCGGAGCAGCAGTCCCGTATCCTCGCCACTGGCGCTGTAGACCACCGTGAGGCCGAAGCAGCAGAGGATGAGCAGCCCGAGAAGGAGCGGACCGTCCAGGCGCAGGGTGCTGAGGACACCGTTGCCTGAAGAGCCACCGCTGTTGAGGGTGCTGCCAAGGTAGTTAGCGGCCATTGTCGTTCTCCTCCTGCCGATGCAGCAGGAACTCATCCATTACCTTGCGGGCCACCGGGGCCGCAACACCGCCACCACTGCCGCCGTGCTCCACCAGTACGGAGATGGCGATCTTCGGATCCTCCGCCGGGGCGAAGGCGATGAACAGGGCGTGGTCGCGCAGGTGGAAGGCGACCTCCTCGTGTTCGTATTCCTCGTCTTCGCCCAGGCCGAAGACCTGGGCCGTTCCGGTCTTGCCGGCGATGCGGTAGGGCGCGCCAAAGCCGATGGAGCGGCCTGTGCCCCGGGGCCCGTGAATGGATTCCACCATGGCGTCCACGGTCAGTTGCCAATTGTTGCTGTTGATCTGGTCCAGAAGCTCCGAGCGATACGGCTCCGGTGCGGCCATGGCCTCGAACTCACGGGTAAAGGCATTGCGCAGGCCATGCAGCAAGCGGGGGCGGCGCAGCTCGCCGCGGTTGGCGAGTGCGGCGGTGGCCTTGGCCAGCTGCAAGGGCGTGGCCAGCATGTAGCCCTGCCCGATGCCGGCAATCACCGTCTCGCCGTGAAACCAGCCTTCGCCCAGCGCCCGGCGTTTCCACTCCCGGGAAGGAATCAGGCCGGCGCTTTCGCCAGGGATGTCCAGACCGGCGCGGCTGCCCAGGCCGAACTGGGTCAGATAATGGTGGATGCGGTCGATACCCAGTTCCATCGCCAGCATGTAGTAGTAGATGTCACAGGACTCGGCCATGGCACGCTTGAAATCGGTGGGGCCATGGCCTTCCCGCCGCCAGTCACGAAAGGGGCGGTCGCGGCCGTCAATGAAGAATTCACCGGTGCAGTTGACTTGATGATCCGGATCCATGGCATTGGCATCCAGGCCCGCCAGGCCGAGGAATGGCTTGACCGTGGAGCCGGGGGGGTAGCGTCCCCGGGTGGCGCGGTCGAACAGGGGACGCGCCGGATCGCTTTCCATGGCCCGGAAGGCCGTCCGATCCAGGCCGGTGGCCAGCACGTTGGGGTCGTATCCCGGGCGGCTGACCATGGCGAGCACACTGCCATCCCGGGTATCCAGGGCCACCACGGCGCCCTGCTTTCCCTCCATGGCATCCCAGGCGACACGTTGCAGGCGAAGATCGATGCTGAGGTAGAGGTCATCGCCCGGCACGGCTGGCTCCCGGACATCGAGCGTACGAATCACGCGACCCTGGGCATTGGTCTCCACCCGCCGGCTCCCTGCCCCACCGTGCAGGATGGGTTCGTAGGAAAATTCGATGCCGGTCTTGCCGATCTGGGTGGTGCCGCTGTAGCGGCTGCGATCGATGCGGTTCAGGTCTTCCCGGCTGATGGCGCCCAGATAGCCCACCAAATGCGAGGTCAATTCACCATGAGGATAGTGTCGGGCCAGGCGTGCACGGATTTCGACGCCGGGGAAGCTCTGCCGGTCAACCGAGAAGCGGGCGATCTCCGTTTCCGTGAGGTTCTGGCGAATGGGAACCGGTTGAAAGCGCCGCTGGCTGCGTAGCAGGCGAAAAAACCGTTCCCTGTCCGATTCCCGGATTTCGATCATGGCGCCCAGGGCGTCAAGGGTGGCGCCGATGTCTTCCACCTGTTCCGGGATCAGCTCGAGCTGGTAGTTGGGCACGTTTTCGGCGAGGATCTCGCCTCGTCGGTCGAAGATCAGTCCGCGTGTGGGTGGAATGGGTTCCACCCGCACCCGGTTGCCATCAGCCAGGGTGGCGTAATGCTGGTGATCGACCACCTGCAGCACGAACATACGCGCCACCAGCAGTAGAAGCAGGCCGGTGGCCAGCACGGCGGCCACAATGCCGCGTCGCATGAACAGGCGTCGATCCTGTTCCTGATCCCGAATGTGAAGATGAACAGACACGTCAGCTTACATCGAAGCGCCGGCGCAGGGAGCGCAGGAAAAACAGCACCCACGGCCAGAACAGCATCCCGGTGACAATGGGTGCCCAACGCCATTCCAGATCGTACAACTGTCCCGTGGCGCCTTCCACCAGGATCAGGATGAGTTCATTCACGGCCAGCAGCACCATCACCGTCATGGCCTGCTGCCAGACCGGGAAAACCCGCACACGCAGATGACTCATGGCGACCAGCACGCCGGTAATGGCCAATGCAATGGCATGCTGGCCCAGCAGGCTGCCGGTCAGCACATCCAGAATCAGGCCCACGCACCAGGCCGTGCCCACGTTGAAGCGGTGTGGCAGGGCCATGATCCAGTAGATCAGGAACAGGGCCGACCAGTCCGGCCGGAAGGGGGCGATGGCCTCGGGCAGCGGCCAGATGGTCAGCATCAGCGCCATCAACAGGGAAGCGAAGACCACCGAGCGGCCCTGTGCCGGTGCGTCCGTCATGATCCGTCTCTCCCCTCATTGCCGTCGCCTTCGCGGGCGCCATCGTGACGTTCCAGCTGCATGGGATCATGGTCAAAGGGCAGATTGTCTTCCCGCCAGACCAGCAGCACTTCCCGGCTGCGATTGAGTGCCGCAGCGGGTTCGGCGTGAATTTCGGCGAAGGTTTCCCCGGGTCGGCGGCGGACTTCGGTCACCACGGCCACCGGATAGCCTCTCGGGAAACGCATGCCCAGGCCCGAGGAGACGAGCAGGTCGCCCGTCCGGATGTCTGCACTATTGGGCAGATAAGGCAGATCCAGTCGGGTGATGTCGCCGGTACCCAGGGCAATGGTGCGAAGACCGTTGCGGTTGACCTCCACGGGGATGGCGTGACTGGGGTCGGTAATCAGGATGGCATTGGCGCCAAACAGGCCGGCATGGGTGACCTGGCCCATGATGCCATCGGCATCCAGCAGCGGCTGCCCGGAATGGACGCCGTGACGGCTGCCCTTGTCCACTACCACCCGGTGGCGAAAAGGATCAAGGCTGACCTGGAGCAGCTCGGCGGCCAGCAGACGTTCACCCACCCGGGCGCCGGACTGCAGCAGCTCCCGAAGGCGTTCGTTTTCCTGTTCCAGGCTTGCCAGACGCTGGTTCTGGGCGCTGAGCTCCAGTTGCTGTTCCCGCAGTCGGCGGTTCTCTTCCATCAGGTGGCCACGTGTGGCCAGGGTCTCGCTGGCCCGCTCCAGCGCGGCGGAGGGCAGATCCACCATCAGCTGGATGGGATAGGTCACGATGGAAAGCGCCTGGCGCAGCCGGTCAAGATGGCCTTCGCGGTGGTCGACCGCAATGATGACAATGGAGAGCAGGATCAGCAGGGCGACCCGAACCACCGGCGAGGGTCCGTGCCCGAACAGCTTGGTGTTTCGATTGCCACCGAAGGCGGTGCCCATTACCTGTCCTCACTGACGGCTGGAAGGGCCGGGCGGGTTGCCCGGCCCTGTACAGGGCCGTCGACGGGATTCAAGCTCATTCGACTGAAAACAGCTCGCTGCCGTGTTCGTCCATCAATTCCAGCACCCGTCCGCCACCGCGGGCGACGCAGGTGAGCGGGTCATCGGCGATCACCACCGGAATGCCGGTTTCCTCCATGAGCAGGCGATCCAGATCCCGCAGCAGGGCGCCACCACCGGTCAGAACGATGCCGCGGTCAGCCACGTCGGAGCCCAGCTCGGGTGGCGTCTGTTCCAGGGCCGTCTTCACCGCGCCAACGATGCCGGCCAGCGGTTCCTGGAGCGCCTCGAGGATTTCATTGCTGTTGAGAGTGAAAGCCCGGGGAACCCCTTCCGAGAGGTGGCGCCCCTTGATCTCGATTTCCCGCACTTCCTCACCGGGGAAGGCGGAGCCGATCTCGTGCTTGATGCGTTCCGCCGTGGCTTCCCCGATCAGGGTGCCGTAATTGCGGCGGACATAATTGATGATGGACTCGTCAAAACGGTCACCACCGATGCGAACGGAGGCGGCGTAGACGATACCGTTGAGGGAAATCACGGCCACTTCCGAGGTGCCGCCACCGATATCCAGCACCATGGAGCCCTTGGCTTCGTGCACCGGCATGCCCGCCCCGATGGCGGCGGCCATGGGCTCATCGATCAGGTAGACCTTGCGGGCCCCGGCTCCGGCCGCTGACTCGCGGATGGCCCGTCGTTCCACCTGGGTGGAGCCATGGGGGACGCAGACCACGACACGCGGGCTGGGTCGGAAGTAACGGGTGCCGTGGGCCTTGCGAATGAAGAACTGCAGCATCTTCTCGGTGACGGTGAAGTCGGCGATCACGCCGTCCTTCAGGGGGCGGATGGCAACGATATTGCCTGGGGTTCGGCCCAGCATGCGCTTGGCTTCCACGCCCACCGCTTCGATAGTCTTGCTGCCCCGGCCCGGATCGTCACGAATGGCCACGACCGAGGGCTCATCAAGGATGATGCCCTTGCCCCGGACATAGATAAGTGTGTTGGCCGTGCCCAGATCAATGGACAGGTCGTTGGAGAAAAAGCCTCGAACACTGTTGAACATCGGGGGGATTCTTCTTTGTCAGTAGGGCCGAACCGTCGGCCCGTGAGCGATGTGTTCCGCGCTTCGCAGTCTGGGAAAAAAACCGCATAGCGCACCGCGCGTACTTTAGCAACCGACCCCGGTTTGGGCAATCGGTAACGGCGTTTTCCGGATTTGCCCCGCCAGTCGGGCCATGACGCCCACGGGCCGCTTGTGGTAGATTTCACCGCTTGTTTCACGGCAGCGGAGGCTTTCGCCCATGTCCCTCAGTCCCGACCAGGTTCGCCATATCGCCCACCTGGCACGACTTCGCATTGAAGACGGAGATATCGACCAGTACGCGGACAATCTCTCCCGTATTGTCGATTTTGTCGACCAATTGAGCAAGGCCGATACGGCTTCGGTCACGCCCATGGCGCATCCGCTGGACATGGCCCAGCGTTTGCGGGAAGACGAGGTGACCGAGAGCAATCACCGCGATCAGTACCAGCAGAACGCGCCGGCCACGGAGGCCGGCCTGTATCTGGTCCCCCGGGTGATCGAGTAAGGCCCGGATTCCTGACCTTTGCGCAGCTGTAGCAACAGTAGCCCGCCGCGGTGGGCCCGATGCTGAAACACGGGATTATCAAGCATGCATGACAAGACCCTGTCAGAACTGGCGGCCGGCCTGAAGGCCGGGGATTTCTCCAGTGAGGAGCTGACCCGCCACTACCTCGACCGTATCGAGAAGATGGATGGCGACTTCAACGCCTTCATCACGCCCACGCCCGAGCAGGCCCTTGCCCAGGCCCGCGAGGCCGATCAGCGCATTGCCACCGGCAATGCGGGGCCGTTGACCGGCCTGCCGCTGGCTCACAAGGATATTTTCTGCACGCGGGGGGTGAAGACCAGTTGCGGCTCGAGAATGCTGGACAACTTTGTTTCTCCCTATGACGCCACCGTGGTTGAACGTCTGGCCGCCGCCGGCGTGGTCATGCTGGGCAAGACCAATATGGACGAGTTCGCCATGGGCTCGTCCAATGAAACCAGTTACTACGGCCCGGTGAAGAACCCCTGGGATCGCAGCAAGGTGCCGGGCGGTTCCTCCGGTGGTTCGGCCGCCGCCGTGGCGGCACGCATGGCTCCGGCCGCAACCGGTACCGACACCGGTGGTTCCATCCGCCAGCCGGCGGCCCTGACCGGTCTGACCGGTTTCAAGCCCACTTACGGGCGGGTCTCCCGCTACGGCATGATCGCATTTGCCTCCAGTCTCGATCAGGCCGGTACGCTGACCCTGAGTGCGGAAGACGCTGCATTGCTGACTCAGGTGATGGCCGGCTTCGACGAGCGGGATTCCACCAGTGCCCAGGAAGACGTGCCGGACTACATGGCGGCCCTGGGGGCGGACCTCAAGGGGCTCAAGGTGGGCGTGCCGAGCGAGTTCTTTGACGATGGCCTGGAAGCCGAGACCCGCAAGGCTGTCGAGGATGCCCTGGATGTCTATCGCCGGATGGGTGCCGAAATACGGGAAGTGCACCTGCCGAACCTGGGTCTGTCCGTTCCCACCTATTATGTGGTGGCGCCGGCGGAATGCTCGTCCAACCTGTCCCGATTCGATGGTGTGCGCTTTGGTTATCGCTGCGAAGATCCCAGGGATCTGCTGGACCTCTACGAGCGTTCCCGTGGCGAGGGCTTCGGCCCGGAAGTCAAACGCCGCATCATGACCGGTACCTATGTTCTGTCCGCCGGCTATTACGATGCCTACTATCTGCAGGCCCAGAAGACGCGAAAGTTGATTCGCGACGACTTCATGCGTTGCCTGGAAGACGTGGATGTGCTGATGGGCCCGACCACGCCGACCCCGGCCTTCGGTGTTGGCGAGAAGACGGATGACCCGATCACCATGTATCTCAATGATATCTACACCATTGCGGTGAACCTGGCCGGTCTGCCGGCCGTGTCCGTGCCGGCCGGATTTGCCGGCGGGCTGCCGGTGGGCCTGCAGATCATTGGCAAGTTCTTCGATGAAGGGCGTCTGCTGAATGTGGCGCACCAGTTCCAGCAGCAGACGGACTGGCACCGGCGGATGCCGGAGGGGATTTGAGCCAACAGTGAACAGACGCCAGTGAACAGAATGCCGTCCAGTCGACATGGCGTTGCGCCGGATTGGTGAACTGGCTGTCGGATACTGTTGGGATTGAATAGTGGCTTGAGAACATTCCGGTTCATTCCGGGAGCCGTTCGCTGACAACGCTTATCAGGATTTTCATTATGGAATGGGAAACCGTTATCGGTCTCGAGGTTCACGCCCAGCTGCAGACCCGGAGCAAGATCTTTTCCGGCAGCTCCACGGCATACGGGGCGGAACCGAACACGCAGGCCTCACTGATCGACCTGGGCTACCCCGGCATGTTGCCCGTGCTCAACAAGGAAGCGGTTCGAATGGCCGTCAAGCTGGGCCTGGCCATTGGTGCGAAGGTTTCGGAGCGGTCGGTCTTCGCCCGCAAGAACTACTTCTACCCGGATCTGCCCAAGGGTTATCAGATCAGTCAGTACGAACTGCCGGTGGTGTATGAAGGCAGCATGGACATCGAGCTGGATGACGGCAGCACCAAGACAATCGGCGTCACCCGTGCACACCTGGAAGAAGATGCCGGCAAGTCCCTGCATGAAGGGTTTGAGACCATGACCGGTATCGACCTCAACCGTGCCGGCACGCCGCTGCTGGAAATCGTCTCGGAACCGGATCTTCGTTCACCGAAGGAAGCTGTGGCTTACATGAAGAAGCTGCACTCCCTGGTGCGCTACCTGGAAATCTGTGACGGCAACATGCAGGAAGGCTCCTTCCGCTGTGATGCCAATGTCTCGGTGCGGCCGAAAGGCCAGAAGGAGTTCGGCACCCGCACCGAGATCAAGAACGTCAATTCCTTCCGCTTCGTGGAGAAGGCGATCGAATACGAGGTGGAACGCCAGATCGACTTGCTGGAGTCCGGTGGCACCGTGGTTCAGGAAACCCGTCTCTATGATCCGGGCAAGGGTGAAACCCGCTCCATGCGAACCAAGGAAGAAGCCAACGATTACCGCTATTTCCCGGATCCGGATCTGCTGCCGCTGGAAATTGAATCGTCCTTCGTGGAGACCGTGCGCGCTGATCTGCCGGAATTGCCGGACGAGAAGAAGGCTCGATTCCAGGGAGACTATGGCCTCAATGCCTACGATGCCGGTGTGCTCACCGCCACCCGTGAGATGGGTGATTTCTATGAGGCCGTGGTCAAGGCCAGTGGCGGCGATCCCAAGCTGGCCGCCAACTGGGTCATGGGTGACTTTTCCGGTTTCATGAACAAGGATGGAGTGGAGCTGGAGGCAGCGCCGGTGACGGCCGAAGGCCTGGCCGGCCTGATCAAGCGCATCGAGGACAAGACGATTTCGGGCAAGATTGCCAAGGACGTCTTCGAAGCCATGTGGAACGGTGAAGGCGATGCCGACACCATCATCGACAAGAAGGGCCTGAAGCAGATCACGGACAGCTCGGCCATCGAGCCCATCATTGACGAGGTAATCGCCAACAATCCCGAGCAGCTCGAACAGTACCGTGCCGGCAAGGACAAGCTGTTCGGCTTCTTCGTCGGGCAGGTCATGAAGGCCAGCAAGGGCAAGGCAAACCCGCAGCAGGTCAATGAACTGCTGAAGAAGAAACTCTGAGCTTTTGCGCGCCATGAGTGAATCTGGAAAACAGGCGGACAGTCTTCATCGCTTCCTGTTCGAGGAGGCCCCCGTGCGCGGGGAACTGGTGCATCTGGACAGTAGCTGGCAAGCGGCGCTGGAACATTCGGATTATCCGGCGCCGGTGCGATCGTTGCTTGGCCAGGCCATGGCGGCGGCCAGCCTGTTGGCGTCCACTCTGAAGTTCGAGGGTGCCATGACTCTCCAGGTTCAGGGGGATGGGCCGGTCAGCCTGATGGTGGTTCAGTGCAGCAGCGAGCTGGTGATTCGGGGTACGGCTCAGGTTCAGTCAGAAGTGGCCTCCACGGCCGGCTTTCGCGAGTTGCTGGGCGAGGGCACCATGGCCATCACCATCGAGCAGCAAGGTCAGTCCGAGCGGTATCAGGGAATCGTGCCCATGGAAGGGGATGATCTCGCCACCTGCCTGGAGGCCTATTTCGATCGCTCCGAACAATTGCCCACCCGACTCTGGCTGACAGCGGATAGCGACGCGGCTTCCGGATTGTTGCTTCAGCTTGTTCCCGGAGAAGATGAGGGTGGCGAAGGCTGGAACCGGGTCATCACGCTGGCGGATACGGTCAAGGGCGAGGAGCTTCGGGTGCTGCCGGCCAGACAGCTTCTCCATCGCCTGTATCACGAAGAAAACCTGCGTCTATTCGAAGCCAGGCCGGTCAGCTTTCGCTGTACCTGCTCCCGTGAAAAGATCGTCGATGTCCTGCGCCGCCTCGGACAGGAAGAGATCGAGGAAGTGCTTGAAGAGCAGGGGCAGGTGCAAGTGGCCTGCGAATTCTGTGGCCGGCATTACTACTTCGATCGTGTGGATGCCGCGGCACTATTTATCGATGCCAGTTCAGGACAGAGCACGACCCGCCACTAAGTTATTCACTCCAGCTGATAAAAAGCGCCAATGCGGGTAACCGCATTGGCGCTTCTTTTTTGCGCTCAGGAAGTGATCAGGGACTGTCGGGAACCGTGTAATCCCGTTCAGTCACGACACCGTTATAGTCAATGCGCAGAGTCAGGATATCCCCGGCGGAAAGGCTCACGCCCGGAAGCTCAAGGAGATATTGAAAGCGGATGCCACTCTGAATGCTGACGAAGGCATCAGAGATATCGATGTCATCAACCGAGAAGTAATCGCCGCCCGTGTCAATCCCCAGATCACGCAGATTGTCTTCCGCGGATCCGCTGACGGCCAGGCCGATGGAAAGAACCGGAATGCCGAGTGCGTTGGCGCGATCGATGACTTCTTGCTTGTTGGTTTCAATGGAGCTGTTGTCGCCACCATCACCCATGGTCACCAGAATCTTGCGTTCATTGTCCGCATCTTCAAGTACATCAAGGCCGGCGTCGACGGCATCGTATAGAGCAGTCATGCCGCCCCAGTTGTACCAGTTCGCGATCTGAAGATCCGGAGTAGCCGCGTGTGGCTCATCGGCGATGGTCTGAGGATCCGTGTTGTTCAGCCAGATGCCGGAGTGCGGGTTGAACGCGTCCGTGATCAGACGCAGTGGCGCTTCATCCGAGGCGAACCCGGAGGCGCTGAAGGTGAAGTCAATCTCCGATCCCTGGTTATCCTCGAGTGTCCAGTTCTGCTCGATCCACTCATCATTGATGAGGTGCACCGAGCCATCGAAAATCGTGAAGCTGACTTCATCGTTGGCGCCACGAATATCGAGAAACTCGTGGGTGGCCAATGTGGTCAACTGGAAGCGGTCGAAGCTTTCACCGGTATCTTCATCGGTATAGGCCCACTGATACATGGAACCACTGGCGTCAAGCACAACGGATACTGAAGCCGCTTCCTGTGTGGCCGCGCTACTGGTCAGGCTACCGGTCGTGACCTGTGTCTGGTTGACCAGGGCCTCCACTGTACGGGGCGGCAGTCCGATGACGGCCAGCCCGCGCTGGTCATCGACCAGGGTGAAGGCGACGCGTCCATCACTCTGTACCTGCATCGAACCGATGCGGTAACTCCAGTTGGATGGGATTGTGGATGCATAGCCCGCCCCGCCACTTCGAAAGTTGGCGACTTCCGCTTCAATCGGACGGAAGCCATCGCGGGTTGCGCGAATGGCAACAGCATCGGCCGGCGGGTTGGCGCTGAATTCCCCACACTCATCGGCTTCAATCGCTTCGCCGGTCACGACACCGCTGTCGTCCAGGAACTCGATGGTGGCATCGGCCAGTGCCTCGTAGCCACCTGGAACGTCCGCGCAATTTCCGGCCGCAGCAAGGATGCTGCCGCCAGCGGTTGGACGCAGTGATGCAGGGCGATGACCCATCATGCCCGATCCATCCCCATCACCGTCACCATCCAGGGTTCCCGCCGGTGCGAGAAGTTGGCCCTCAATGTGGTTCGGGTCGTCAGAGCTGCTGCTGAAGCAGCCTCCCAAAGCGAATGTGCCTGCGACGGCAACCGCCGCGATCAGATGTTTGTTCATAACCTTTTGCTCCCAATTCCCTGTCGGGAAAATTTTGAAGTATTTGATGAGTGCATAGACGGCATGCATCACCGTTATTACGGTAGCACCGGGAGGGAAGGTGGTCTCTCCCCCGTATGGGGGGATTCGTAGGGGGGGTTATTTCCGTCGGATGGCGACAAAAACACCGCCGAATTCGGCACAGACGCGGCCATTGGCTTCAACCGTGCTGTGGAGTTCGATGGCGGATTTGCTGCGACGGGCGATGCCTCGCAGAAACTGGGTGATCAGGCCCATGTTGGGGGTAGGGCAGCGTGCGGTAAGTTCCCCCTCGGCCGGTTCCAGGTAGCGCATGCGGCTGTCGCGGATAACCAGGTGAACATCGGGCTGGTCCCTCAGCAGAACCCAGAGCAGGCCCCAGGCCGCCAGTGTCCCCAGACCGTGGAGGCTGCCGCCAAAGGCGGTTCCGATGTGATTGCTGTTGGGTGCCAGCGGTGCCTTCAGGGTGACGCCATCCCGCTGGACGGTATTTACGGAGACTTCCATGTGTTGCAGCAGGGGGATGCAGTCAAGCAGGTAGCGCTGGAGCGCCTCGGGGCTGTCGGAGGCTTCCAGGGCGGCGAGACAATCCTCAGGCGCATCGGCTTCATTGCTCATGAACAATCTCCACAGGCCGTGCATTCCGGGTCTCGGGCGAATCGGCTCTCCTGCCAGCGCCCGCTCAGGGCATCATAGCGTAACAGTCGCCCGCCAACAGAATCGCCGCAATGGGTAAGCAATTTAATGGTTTCCACGGCCTGCATGCTGCCGATGACACCCACCAGCGGCGACAATACACCATTGCGGGCGCAATCCCCCATGTCCTCATCCGGTGCCAATTCGTCGAACAGGCAGGCGTAGCAGCCGGAAGCCGGTCGTACGGGGTCGAATACGGCCAGCTGGCCCTGCCAGCGTATGGCAGAGCCTGATACCAGCGGAGTCCGCGTGGCCAGGGAGGCGCGATTGCTATTGAAGCGGGTGGGGAAGTTGTCGCTGCCGTCGACGATCACATCAGCCTCTTCGGCCGCCGCCCGCAGTGCTGGCTCGTCCAGGCGCCGATCCAGGCAGCGAATGCGGGCCTGCCCATTGAGGGCATGCAGACGCTCGGCGGCAGCCTCCACCTTGCGCCGCCCCAGCTCGGCATCACCGAACAGGATCTGGCGCTGCAGATTGGCCTCGTCCACGGTATCGAAATCGGCCAGCATCAGTTCACCCACACCGGCCGCCGTCAGGTAGGCGGCGCTGGCACAGCCGAGGCCGCCGACACCAATGACGAGGACCCGGCTACGTGCCAGCAAGGCCTGCGCATCCGGTCCGAAGCCGGGGAGGGCGTGATGTCGGGCATATCGTGTGTCGTTCATTCCCCCATTCTACCAATCCCACCCATCTCGCCCCATTCCGAATCCAATCCATATCCACTCCCCATTTCCGCGATGAACCAAAAAAAAGGGCTTCGAAATCCGAAGCCCTGTGGGGAGTTACTCACTTGCTTTCTCTCGCATCCCTGCGTCGCTCGCCTGTCGGAAGGGTGACCGGATGCTCCGGCTTCTTGTTATGGCGCCGCCAGGCAGAGGGTGGGCCTGGCGGCTATCGGGCCGGATGGGGGGGTGGGGAAGACCATCGCGGCACGACCGGGCGCCTTTGTTCAAGACTTATACAAAAGACTATACTAAAATGAGACAAATGCAAGTGAAATTGTGAAATGTCCGTGCCTATCCGCGTCCGGGCAGGTGCGAAGCAGCCTGCCTGACGCGGGTTCTGAAACGAATACAGGGCTTTGAGCCTATCGAGGGGGCGTTCTTCAGGGAGAGGATCAGCGTTGGCCAAGAGTGACCCGCTCGTGGCCCGCCAGGTCGCGGCGTGTCCGCACCCCCTGGAAGCCGGCAGCGTGCAGGAGCCGGCGAACGGCTGCACCCTGGTCGTGACCATGTTCAAACAGCAGAAAGCCCCCGGGCTCGAGACAGGCGGGACTGTCCTGGGCGATGCGACGGATAGCATCCAGTCCATCGTGCCCGGCCGCCAGCGCCTCCCGGGGTTCAAAACGGACATCCCCGCGGCCCAGGTGGGGATCCTGATCCGGGATGTAGGGCGGGTTGGACACGATCAGGTGAAAACGGCGCCCGGCCACCGGCGCAAGCCAGTCGCCTTGCAGCCACTCCACGTTCAGCCCGAGACGATGGCCGTTGCGCCGCGCCACGGCCAGGGCGGCCTCGCTGCGGTCGATGGCGCTGACCTGCCACTGCGGCCGTTCACTGGCCAAGGCGAGGGCAATGGCACCGCTGCCCGTGCCCAGATCGACAAGCCGCTGTTCGTGGCCGGGCAGGCACTCCAGAACGCTTGAAACCAGCAGTTCGGTGTCGGGGCGTGGAATCAGGGTATCGGCGGTGACGCTCAGGGGCAGGCTCCAGAACTCACGCTCACCGGTGATATGGGCCAGTGGTTCGCCCGCCTGACGCCTGAGCAGCATGGCCTGAAAATGCGAAACGGTCTCAAGGGGAAAGGTTCTTTCGGGAAAGGCCAGCAAAACCGTGTCCGCCACCCCGCTGGCCAGGCGCAGCAACAATCGGGCCTCCCGTCGGGCATCGTCCACGATGCCCTCCAGGGCGTTTTCGGCCAATGCCAGCAATGCGCCGGCCGAGGGATTCTGCGATTCCGCTTCCTTCATGGGATGTATTGTAACCGGGCTGCACCCCCGGTGTGCCTCTCGCGGCCGCCATGCCGTACAATAGCGGGCTTTCCACGGTACCCTCAGGCCCTCGCGGAGGACGCATGCAGATTTACCGCAATGCCCTGGAGATGATCGGGCGCACACCCATGCTGGAACTGACCCGGCTGGATACAGGCCCCTGTCGCCTGTTCACCAAGCTGGAGCTGAACAATCCGGCCCACTCGGTCAAGGATCGCATCGCCCTGACCATGATCGAAGAGGCGGAGAAGCGCGGGGATCTCAAGCCCGGTGACACCATTGTCGAGGGCACGGCCGGCAATACCGGCCTGGGTCTGGCTCTGGTGGCCCGCCAGAAGGGCTATCCCCTGGTGCTCATCATTCCGGACAAGATGAGCCCGGAGAAGATCGCCAGCTGCCGGGCCATGGGTGCCGAGGTGATTCTGACGCGCTCGGACGTGCAGAAGGGGCATCCGGAGTATTACCAGGACCTGGCCCTGCGCATTGCCGAGGAGCGCAATGCCTATTTCATCAACCAGTTCGGCAATCCGGACAATGCCCTGGCCCATGAACGCACCACGGCCCCGGAAATCCACGAGCAGCTGAATGGCAAGGTGGATGCGGTAGTGATCGGGGTGGGCAGCAGTGGCACGGTCACCGGTCTGGGTCGCTGGTTTCGCGAGCATGCACCCGATGTGGAGCTGATTGTCGCCGACCCGGAGGGTTCGGTGCTGACCCGCTACATCAATGAAGGTGTGCTCGGCGAGGCCGGTTCCTGGCTGGTGGAAGGTATCGGCGAGGATTTCATTCCCGAGGTCTGTGATCTGAGCTTTGTCAGGAAAGCGTATGCCATTCCGGATCGGGAAGCCTTTCTGACCGCCCGGGAGCTGCTGGCCGTGGAAGGCATCATGGCCGGATCCTCCTCGGGCACCCTCCTGGCGGCCGCCCTTCGATACTGCCGGGAGCAGACCGAGCCAAAGAACGTGGTGACCCTGGCCTGTGATACCGGCAATCGTTATATCTCCCGCCTGTACAACGATTTCTGGATGTGGGAGCAGGGCTTCATCGAGCGCGAGGAATACGGCGATCTGCGCGATCTCATCAGCCGCCCCCACGAGGATCGGGCCACCGTGGCCGTTTCTCGCCAGGATACCGTGGCCACCGCCCACAAGCGCATGCGGGACAACGGCTTTTCCCAGTTGCCGGTGGTCGAGGAAGATCGCCTCATGGGGGGCGTCAATGAGGGCGACCTGATCCGTGGCGTGAGGGAAAGCGAACAGGGTTTCGAACGGCCGGTGGGCGAGGTGATGAACCGGAACTTCCCCAGTGTGTCGGTGGATCTGCCGATGATCCAGTTGGCCGAACGCCTGGAAATCGATACCGCCCTGGCGGTGGTTCGCGACAGCCACTTCCTGGGCATGGTGACCCGCAGCGACCTCCTCGGCTATTTGCGCCGGGGCAAGCAAATCGAGCAGTAAGGACAGCATCATGAGCGAAAAGAAGCAGTACGGCCTGGCAACCCGGGGCATTCACGCCGGTCAGCAGCCGGATCCCAGCACCGGTGCCATCATGACCCCGATCTACGCCACTTCGACCTATGTGCAGTCGAGCCCGGGCGAACATCAGGGCTACGAGTATTCGCGTACCCAGAACCCCACGCGTGCCGCCTATGAGGCCTGCGTGGCCTCCCTGGAAGAAGGCAGCCGCGGTTTCGCCTTTGCCTCCGGCATGGCGGCCACCGGGACGCTGCTGGAGCTGCTCGACAGTGGCAGCCATGTGATCTGCATGGACGATCTCTATGGTGGCACCTACCGCCTGTTCGAGAACGTGCGCAAACGTTCCGCCGGACTGGATTTCAGTTTTGTGGACATGCGCGATCCGGCGGCGGTGGAAGCGGCCATTCGCCCGGAGACCCGCATGATCTGGGTGGAGTCCCCCACCAACCCGGTGCTCAAGCTGGTGGACATGGAAGCCGTGGCCGCCATCGGTCGCAAGCACGGCATTCTGACCGTGGCCGATAACACCTTTGCCACGCCCTATGTCCAGCAACCCCTTAAGCAGGGTTTCGACATCGTCATGCATTCAGCCACCAAATACCTCAACGGCCATTCCGACATGGTAGGTGGCGTTGTCGTGATCGGGGACAATGACGAGCTTGCCGAACGTGTGGCCTATCTACAGAACTCCGTGGGCGCGGTGAGTGGCCCCTTTGACAGCTTCCTGGCCATGCGGGGCCTGAAGACACTGGCGCTGCGCATGGAGCGTCATTGCCAGAGTGCCCTGGAGCTGGCGCGCTGGCTGGAGGCGCGGCCCGAGGTCGAGAAGGTGGCCTATCCAGGTCTGGAGAGTCATCCTCAGCATGAGCTGGCCAGGCGCCAGATGAAGGCCTTCGGCGGCATGATCACCATCTGGCTCAAGGGCGGGCTGGATGAAGCACGTACTTTCCTGGAGAACACCGAGCTGTTTGCCCTGGCCGAGAGTCTGGGGGGGGTGGAAAGTCTGATCGAGCATCCAGCCATCATGACCCATGCCTCGGTTCCGAAGGCCAATCGCGAGAAGCTGGGTATCAGTGACACGCTGATCCGGCTGTCGGTCGGGATCGAAGACCTGGATGACCTCAAGGCTGACCTGGAGCGGGCACTGTCCGCCATCAAGTGACATCTGATTTCTGGAGACTGAGAAAATGGCAGAGAATGAAAACGCGGCGAATGAGCAGGATTTCGAGATAAAGAGTGAGCTGGAATTCCTGTTGCAGGCGGGCCGGGAAGGCAAGATCTCACTGGCCACGCTGTTTCAGGCACTGTTGCGTTCCCATGTCTACATGGTGCTGGACTCGCAAGTGAACGAAGGCGACAACCTCGGCAGCGTGCAGAGCCTGATGGTTGAGAATGATCAGGGTGAGCAGTTGTTGACGATTTTCACCGGCCGCGAGCGCTGTGAGTCCTTTGTTGGCAAGCACCCGGGTTACGATCATCCCACCCAGTTCCCGGCACCGCTTCTCATCGACAACATGCGTGACGACATGGGCCTTGTCATCAACCCCGGGCTTGCCGTGGGTATTCAGATCACCGCGGAAGGGATGCGTGGTCTGCGTCGGGATTTCGGTCCGCCGGTTCTCAAGAACATCCCGGCTCCGATGGAAGGTGGTCAGGGCGGCAATGCCTGATACGCCAGTATCGCCGTTGTTTGATCAGCTGCTTGATTCGCTGATTGATCAGGGCTGGGCCGTCAGTGATCATCTGTTGTTGCCGACGGAGGTGGAACGTTTTCGGCGAAACCTCCGTCGGCGCCTTCAGCTTGGCAGCTTCCGTGATGCGGCGGTGGGAAGGGCGGCTTCCCGGGCTCGTGTCCAGGCCATCCGCGGTGATCGTATCTGCTGGCTGAACCCGAAAGCCCGGCGTGGCATGGAAGCCGCCTGGCAGGAGCGTATTGAACAGCTGCGCCTGAGTCTCAACCAGGCCCTCATGCTGGGCATACGGCACTGGGAAGGGCACTACGCTGTTTATCCCCCTGGTGCGCGATACGCTCGTCACGTGGATCGCTTCCGGGATGACGATGCCCGGGTCCTGTCCACCGTGCTGTACCTGAACAGCCGATGGCGGCCGGAGTACGGCGGTCAGCTCCGTCTGTATCCGGAGGGAAAGTCAGCGGTCGATCTCTACCCCTCGCCGGGGCGCTTTGTCTGTTTTCTCAGTGACCGACTTCCCCATGAAGTGATCGAGACCCGGCGGGAACGGCTCTCGGTCGTGGGCTGGTTTCGCCGCGACTCATCCAGGCTTCACGGCTTGACGGCGTCGCGCAACCAGGTCGGAAAGGGCAGACCCTTTTCCTGCAGAAAATCGGGGTTGAACAGCTTGGCGCGGTAGCGCAGGGCACTGTCACAAAGCATGGTCACAATGGTATGCCCCCGACCCAGTGACTCGGCCATGCGCAGGGCGCCGGCCAGGTTCACTCCGCTGGAGCTGCCCAGCATCAGGCCTTCTTCTTCCATCATGCGCCAGACCAGGGGCAGGGATTCTTCATCGGGGATGGTCCAGGCCTGATCAATGCGCGCGCCCTCAAGATTGGCCGTGATGCGGCTGTTGCCGATGCCTTCCGAAATGGAGTTTCCTTCCGTGACCGCCTCGCCGCGTTGCAGCAGGCTGCAGACGGCGGAACCCGCCGGGTCGGCCAGGCCGGTCTGAATCCCGGCCCGCTGCGACTGCAGGTAACGTCCCACGCCGGCCAGGGTGCCGCCGGTCCCCGCGGCGCAGACGAAGGCGTCAACCCGTCCGTCTGTCTGCTGCCATATCTCCGGACCTGTCGTGGCCGCGTGAAAATCCCGGTTGGCGGTGTTGTCGAACTGGTTGGCCCAGAAAGCACCGGCCGTTTCCTCCTGTGACAAGGCCTCGGCCAGCCGGCGCGACTGATGAACGTAATTCTCCGGATTGCGGTAGGGGACGGCGGGAACCAGTCGCACCTCCGCTCCGGACAGGCGCAGCATTTCAATCTTCTCGCGACTCTGGGTTTCCGGCATGACGATGACGGTGCGGTAGCCACGAGCGCGTCCCACCAGTGCCAGGCCGATGCCCGTATTGCCGGCGGTGCCTTCCACGATCACGCCGCCGGGACGGATCTGTCCCCGCTTCTCGGCATCCAGAATCAGGCCCAGTGCCGTGCGATCCTTGATGGAGCCGCCCGGATTCAGAAATTCCGCCTTGCCGAGTATCTCGCAACCGCATTCTTCGGAAAGCCCTTTCAGACGGATCAGCGGTGTCTTGCCGACTGCCCCGGCAAAGCCCTCACGAATGTCCATGACCGTCACCTGCCGTGTCTGTGCCCGTGAATGCAACAATCGTTGTCGTTGTCGTTGTCGTTGTCGTTGTCGTTGTCGTAATCGTAATCGTAATCGTAATCGGCATTCGCTGAATTCAGCAAAATGCCGATTACGACAACGACAACGATGCTGTGCGATGGATTCCGGGTTGGGGGGGGGGGATCAATCACCCGCCATCTGCGCCAGTCTTTCGGCATGGTCTTCCTGCATCAGGGCATCGATGACCGGATCCAGCTGGCCTTCGAGGATGCTTTCCAGTTGATGCAGGGTCAGGTTGATGCGGTGGTCCGTGACCCGGCCCTGGGGAAAATTATAGGTTCGGATGCGTTCGGAGCGGTCGCCGCTGCCGACCAGTTTGCGTCGGGTTTCCGATTCGGATTGCTGGCGTTTTTCCGCTTCCGCGGCTTCCAGCCTGGATTGCAGCAGCGACATGGCGCGTGCCCGGTTCTTGTGCTGTGAGCGTTCGTCCTGGCACTCCACGACGATTCCACTGGGCAGATGGGTGATGCGGACGGCGGAATCGGTCTTGTTCACATGCTGGCCCCCCGCCCCGGCTGCGCGGTAGGTATCCACTCGCAGGTCGGACGGGTTGATCTCGATGGCCTCGGCGGCAGAAAGTTCGGGCATGACGGCGACGGTGCAGGCCGAGGTGTGAATGCGACCCTGGGATTCGGTTTTCGGCACCCGCTGCACCCGGTGGGCGCCGGATTCGAACTTCAGGTGGGCATAGGCGTCTTCACCCGCTACTCGGCTGATGACTTCCCGGTAGCCACCCACTTCACCGGGGCTTTCACTCAGTATTTCCACCTGCCAGCCGCGGCTTTCGGCATAGCGGCAATACATGCGAAACAGGTCGCCGGCGAACAACGCCGCTTCATCGCCCCCGGTACCGGCCCGAATCTCCAGGAAGAGGTTGCTGTCATCGTGGGGATCCCGGGGCACCATGAGGTGAATGAGCCGTTCTTCCTGTTCCTGCAGATGCCGCTCGCCCCGGCTGATTTCTTCAGCGCCCATCTGACGCAGCTCGGGATCACTGTCCTGGCTCATTTCCCGCGCGGCTTCCAGATCGGCCAATTGCCCGCGGTAGTCCCGGAAGGCCTTCATGATCGGCTCGAGCCGGGCATACTCTCGCGACAGATTGCGGAACTGTTCCTGGTCGCCAGCGGTGTCGGGTTCCGCCAGCAGGGCGGAAATCTCTTCGAAGCGATCTTCGAGCTGATCCAGCTTCTGGTGGATGCTGTCCTTCATTGCTTTTTCTTCTCCACATCATCCACACCAAAAATGGCACGTGCCGCCTTCAGCAATGGCTCATCCCCCTGCTCACCGGCCTCACGCAACTGCACGGTGGGGTGATGTATGAGGCGATTGGTCAGCGTGTGGGCCAGGTGCTCGGCCACTTCCTCCGGAGATCGACCGGCCGCCAGCATCCGGCGTGCCTGGCGCAGACTGCGGTCGCGCTGGGCGAAGGCGTCTTCACGCAGCTGACGAATGGCGGGAACGGCATCCAGGCCCGCCAATGTGGCGGCCACCTGTCGCGAGCGGGCTTCCACGATTTCCAGGGCGCGTGCGGCCGCCTGTTCCCGTGAGGCAAGGTTTTCGCGAATGGTCTCCTGCAGATCGTCAATGGTGTACAGAAAGACGTCCGCCAGCTGACTGACCTCGGGGGCGATATCACGCGGCACGGCAATGTCCACCATGAGCACCGGCTTGTGGCGGCGCTTGCGAAAGGCGGCCTTCATCATCGGCAGGGTCAGGATGGGTTCCCGGCTGCCGGTGGAGGCAATCACGATATCGGCCTCCGCCAGGTGATGCTGGATCTCGTTCAGGGCGATGCCGTACCCCCCGTGTTCAGCGGCCAGATCACGGGCCCGTTCGGGACTTCGGTTGGCAACGATCATGCGGCCGATGCCCCGCTGTGCCAGATGACGGGCGGCCAGTTCGATGGTCTCTCCCGCCCCCAGAAGCAATGCGGTGTGGCGATCGAAGTCGGCGAAGATCTGCCGGGCCAGATCCACCGCGGCATAGGCCACCGACACCGGGTTGTGGCCGATGCCGGTATCCGTGCGCACCTGCTTGGCAACCGAGAAGCTGCCCTGAAAGAGCTGATGCAGGCCGCGCTGGATGGTGCCCGCTGCCTGGGCCGCTTCGTAGGCCTGTTTCATCTGTCCGAGGATCTGTGGTTCACCCAGCACCATGGAGTCCAGCCCGCAGGCGACTCGCATGGCATGGCGAACCGCGTCGGCATCCTGGTACTGATAGAGTGCCTGATTCAGCCGCTCCGGGTCGCGCACGCCCCGCTCCCGCAGCCAGGCCAGCAGGGCATCACTGCCGTGTTCGTCCAGGCTGGAATAGATCTCGGTGCGGTTACAGGTGGAGAGGACGGCCACTTCCTGAACCCCGGGCAATGCCGACAGGGCCGTCAGAACCGAGCCCAGTTCACCCGGATCGAAGCTCAGCTGTTCACGGACCTCGACCGGGGCCGTGTTATGGTTTATTCCAAGCGCAATCAGGGGCATGGACGGGAAGGTATGTGACTGATGGTGGTTGCGGGTCGCCAGCTGCTGTCCGGCACGGTGCTCGATGACATTCCGCTGTCTCTCCCAGCCTCAAATCAATTCGGATCCGTAGCGGGGCAACGGATGAAAATTTCGCCACATTATACATTAATCCCCTTGCTGGCCTGGCTGCTGGTGGCCTGCGCCGCACCGGAGAGGCCGTACCAGCCCGAGGGTGTGGAGCAGAGTGAACGCATTCTGCTGGCCGAGCTGGCGCGCGCCAGGGGGGATGTGGACCAGGCGCTGCATTATTACCGTGGAGCCATGCCGACCACGACATCGGCCGATTACGCCCGTGATGCCACTCTCTATGCCCTTCAGGCCCTGGCCTGGGAGGATGCGCTGCTGATGGCACGCCGCTGGCATGCCTTGAACCCGGACAGCCCGCAGGCGCTCTGGTATGTGGGGCGATTGGAACTTCTGGCCGGAAGCCGGGAGGCCAGTGAACGCGTCTTCCGGGGCTGGCTGGAGGGGGGCGGTGACGAAGACTGGATGGTATTGGCCCAGCAGTTGCAGTCCGAGCCCCGGCAGTGGCGGGCATGGCGGTTGATGCAGGATCTGATGCAGGATCAGCGGAATCCGGCGGTGCTGGAAGCGGGAGCGCGTGTTGCCCTGTCCCTGCACCGTCCGGAAGACGCCGCCCGGCTGGCGGCGCGTGCCGAGAAGTCGGATCCGCAACGGCAGTCGGCACGATGGCTCCGACTCAGGGCCGAGGCGGTTCTCGGTCTATCGTCGGCATTGGCCGAGGCGCGTCTGCTGGCAGCCGAGGGCGACCTGGGAGATGCCCTGGAGTTCGTGACCCTGCTCTGGGATCTGGACCGGGGCGAGGAGGCCATGATCTTTGTCGCCGCGAGGATCGAGAGTGACGGGGAAGCCTCCGCACTCGTTTACACTCGCGGTCTGCTGCACGCCTTTCTCGGGCAGTACGAGGAAGCCGTGGCCGACATGGAGCGCCTGATAGGCCGTGGTTTCCGGGTCAGGGAAACCATCTACCAAAGGGCCCGCGTTGCCGGCCAGGCCGGTGATTACGAATCCGCGCTGGCGGGTTTCGACCGTATCCTTTCCGGTGAGGATCACCTTTCCGCGCGGGTCGGCGGCATCGACATGTTGCTGGCTCTGGGCCGCGAAGAGGAAGCCCTGGAGCGCATTGAGCTGCTGGGTGAGGGACTGGGTGAACAGCGCCGCGAGTTTCTCCTGGAGTTGGCACCGGTGCTGGCGACCCGGGGCTACCGCGACATGGCCACTGCCATCTGTCGTGAGGTGCTGGCCTCACCGGCCGGCAACCCGGAGAGCCATTATCGCTGCGGGATTGCCCTGCTGCAGGCAGACCGTGGCAGTTCCGTGGGGCTGGGCTGGCTGCGCGAAGCCCATGCCCGCTGGCCGGATGAGCCGGCCATGCGCAATGCCCTCGGCTACAGCCTGGCCGACCAGGGCGTTGAACTGCGCCATGCCCGGCGGCTGATACGGGAAGCCCTGCGACAAAGCCCCCACAGTGCCGCGATTCAGGACAGCATGGGTTGGGTGGAATATCGCCTGGGCCGGAATCAGGAGGCGCTGAAGTGGCTGGAGCGAGCCTGGCAGCGCCAGCCGTCCGCCGAGATTGCCGCCAATCTGAGCGAGGTTCGTTGGGTGACGGGGGATCGGGACGGCGCCCGCCGTCTTTACCAGGAGGCCAGTGACCGCTGGCCAGAGGATGAGCGTCTGAGGGCGACATGGGAACGACTGGGAAACTGATTTTTGCCACGTCATTTTTGCTGCTGCTGGCGGCTTGTGCGCGTCTGCCGGAATTGCCGGACGCCGAGGGCGACGAGGCGGCCTGGCAGGCTCACCGCCAGTCACTGGAGCGCCTGCAGGCCTGGTCTCTGGACGGCCGGGCTGCATTGCGCACTCCGGATGATGGCTGGACGGCCTCGCTGCAATGGTCCCAGTGGCAGGATTACATGGATTTTCGCCTGCGCGGGACCTTCGGCATCGGCACCACGCGGGTGCGTGGCAGCCAGGACTGGATGATCATCGAGAACAGCCGCGGCGATGTATGGGAGACCGCCCGCCCCGAAGTCGAGCTGGAGCGGGAGATGGGCTGGCGGGTTCCCCTCTCCGAACTGCGCTGGTGGATGGTGGGGATGCCGGCGCCAGGCAGCCCGCCACAGACCCGCCAGGTCAATGACGATGGCCTGCTGATTTACCTGGTTCAATCCGGCTGGCGGATTTACTACGAACGCTATGATACCCAGGAGGGTCTGATGCTGCCCGGCCGTGTCACGGTCGAAAATGGCGATGTCCGCCTGCGTGTCAGTATCCGGAACTGGCTGCTCGGTGACGCCATCCCCGACAATGATTTTTCCGCCACAGACGACAGCGCTGAATGACTGCCCTGTATCAACCCGCTGCCGGTACCTGGCCGGCGCCGGCGAAGCTGAATCTTTTCCTGCATGTGACCGGACGTCGCGAGGATGGCTTTCATGATCTCCAGACCCTGTTCCAGTTCCTGGATTGGGGAGACCAGCTGCGCTTCGAGCTCCGCGATGATGGCGTTCTGCAGCGCCGGGGCGGGCTGGTGGATGTGCCCGAGTCCGACGATCTTGTCATTCGGGCGGCCGACGCCCTGCGCCGGGCGGCCGGCCGGCCCGCTCTTGGCGCAGTCGTGGAGTTGGACAAGAAAATACCGAGTCAGGCGGGCCTCGGAGGTGGCAGCTCCGATGCCGCCACCGTCCTGGTCGCACTGAATCATCTCTGGGGGCTTGCTTTCTCCCCGTCCCGGCTGGCGCGGATCGGCCTGACGCTGGGTGCGGACGTGCCGGTTTTCGTTCGCGGCCGGGCCGCCTGGGCGGAGGGTCGAGGGGAGCGCTTGAGCGAGGTGGATCTGCCCGAGCCCTGGTACCTGGTGGTACGCCCGGATTGTGCCATTGCCACCGGGGCGCTGTTCGCGCACCCGGAGCTGCGTCGCGACAGCCCGGCCATTGCCATGGAGGATTTTCTCGCTGGCCGCAGCCGCAATGATTTTCAGCCCATCGCCCGTGCACTCCATCCGCCCGTGGCCGAAGCACTCGAGTGGCTTTCCGACCTTGGGGAAGCGCGATTGACCGGTACGGGTTCCTGCGTATTCGTGGCCTTGGCGTCTCGCGCGGCTGGCGAAACGGCGTTGAAGACCCTGCCCGGTCGCTGGCAGGCCTGGCTTGCCCGAGGGCGCAATCGCTCCCCCCTGTTGGATGCCCTGGCGGAACAGGCCGGCTGAGCCTTGTCTCCTGCTACGTACAGGCGCATCCGGGGGCGGGGTACACGAAGTGGAGCCCGGCTGCTATAATCTCGCGCTCACTTCGGCGGGACAGCGAAATGCGGCGACCGACTGGGCCGCTGCCGAAGACAGTGTTCGACTGGGGCGTAGCCAAGCGGTAAGGCAACGGGTTTTGATCCCGTCATGCGCAGGTTCGAATCCTGCCGCCCCAGCCATATTCAGCCCGGCCGCACCCCATCCGGTGGTGCGGCCGGGCGTTTGTGGGTGGTGGTTTTGTCTGGCCAACAAGGGGATGCACGGTGTCTGTAGCGAACATGATGGTTTTTGCCGGGAATGCGACCCCGGATCTGGCTGCACGGATTGCCGAAAAGCTGAATTTGCCCCTGGGTCAGGCCCGGGTGGATCGATTCAGTGACGGCGAGGTAGCCGTTGAGATCAACGAAAATGTGCGCGGCCGTGACGTGTTCATCGTCCAGTCCACCTGCCCGCCCTCCAATGAAAACCTGATGGAGCTGCTGGTGATGGTGGATGCCCTGTATCGGGCTTCCGCCGGGCGCATTACCACGGTGATTCCCTATTTTGGTTATGCCCGCCAGGATCGGCGCCCGCGTGCTGCTCGCGTACCCATCACCGCCAAGCTGGTTGCCAATATGCTGACTTCGGCCGGGGTGGATCGGGTTCTGACCATGGACCTGCATGCTGATCAGATCCAGGGTTTCTTCGATATCCCGGTGGACAACGTATACGCCTCGCCCGTGCTGCTTGAAGACATGAGCACCCTTCGGGAGCAGGCCGAGCAGGACGGCCGCGAGCTCATCATGGTGTCGCCGGACGTGGGCGGGGCCGACCGGGCGCGTGCCTTTGCCAAGCGCCTGAGTGATTCCGACCTGGCCATCATTGACAAGCGCCGACCCCGCGCCAACGAATCCCAGGTCATGAATATCATCGGTGACGTCGACGGCAAGGTCTGCGTCATCGTGGACGATCTGGTGGATACCGCCGGCACGCTGTGCAAGGCCGCCGCCGCCCTCAAGGAAAAGGGCGCGGCCCAGGTCAAGGCCTATATTGCCCATCCGGTGTTGTCCGGCAAGGCCATCGACAACATCAGCGGATCGGTGCTGGATGAGCTGGTGGTGACCGACACCATTCCATTGCACGACGCGGCTGCCGGCTGTGATCGCATCCGCCAGCTGGGCATTGCGGATCTGATGGCGGAAACCATGCGCCGGATCAGTGATGAAGAATCGGTGATCTCCCTCTACGCAGAGTGAGACCGGTACCCGTTTCCCGTGCCGGGAACGGGTGGAGCGAAGCCTGGTTTCTGGTCGCGGAAACAGTGCTTCGATAACGACAGATCGGCCAAGTCCGATACGGAGAGTGAAACATGTCTGACGAATTCAGCCTCAATGCCGAGGCTCGTGACGACAAGGGGAAAGGTGCGAGCCGCCGCCTGCGTCGTCAGGGCCGTATCCCGGGGATCATCTATGGTGGCGGCAAGGAGCCGACCCCGATTTCCGTGGATCACGACGAACTGATCAACCATCTCAAGCATGAAGCCTTCTACAGTCACGTGCTTGAGATCAAGGTGGGCGGCAAGAAGGAAAAGGCCGTGCTGAAGGATCTTCAGCGCCACGTCTACAAGCCCACCGTGGTGGAGCATATCGATCTGCAGCGTGTCAGCGCCAAGGAAAAGCTGCGCATGACCGTGCCGCTGCACTTCGAAGGCGAAAAGACCTGCCCCGGGGTCAAGCTGCGTGGTGGCGTGATCACCCACAACATGATCAACGTGGAAGTGACCTGTCTGCCCAAGGATCTGCCCGAGTACATCGAAGTGGATGTGAGCGAGCTGGACCTGGGCGACTCCATCCACCTGTCGGACATCAAGCTGCCGTCCGGCGTGGAAATCGTGGAGCTGATGCACGGCGCGGATCACGACCAGCAGGTGGTGTCCATCCACCAGCCACGCGCTGCCAAGGAAGATGTGGAAGAAGAGGAAGCCGAGGCCGAGGAGAAGGCCGAGGGCGAAGAGAAGAAGGAGGTAGGCGGCGAGTAATACCGCCCGCCTTCTCCGACGACATCCGGAAACGGTCCCGGTTTTCGGCCGGGACCGTCCTCTCTTCCCGGGGAGCAACACGGCATGTCCGAACAGCTCAAGCTTGTTGTCGGCCTCGGAAATCCCGGGGCCGATTACGTTGATACCCGCCACAATGCCGGCTTCTGGTTCGTGGACGAACTGGCAGCCCGCCATGGTGGGCAGTTTGTGGGTGAGCGCAAGTTTCATGGCGACATCGCCCGCATTCATGTTGCCGGGCATGACCTGCGCCTGCTCAAGCCCATGACCTTCATGAACCGGAGCGGCCAGTCCGTGCGGGCCGTGATGGATTTCTTCAAGCTCAAGCCGGAAGAGATTCTCGTTGCTCATGACGAACTGGACCTGGCGCCGGGCGTCGTTCGCCTGAAGTGGAACGGCGGCCACGGCGGTCATAACGGCCTGCGTGATCTGAATCAGCACCTGGGGCGGGAGTATCGACGCCTGCGTCTGGGGATCGGCCATCCCGGCAAGGCATCGGCCGTGGTGGGCTATGTCCTCAAGCGAGCGAGCAGTGAGGACGAAGGGTTGATCCGGGAAGCCATTGCGGCCGCCTGTGATGCCCTGCCGGATATGCTTGCCCAGGGCTTTGAAGCCGGCATGAACCGCCTGCACAGCCGGGCCTGAACGAATTCATTTCTGGAGAAAGACATGGGTATCAAATGCGGCATTGTCGGCCTGCCGAACGTGGGCAAGTCCACTCTGTTCAACGCCCTGACCGCCGCGGAAATCCCGGCCGAGAACTATCCCTTTTGCACCATCGACCCCAATGTGGGCGTGGTTCAGGTGCCGGACCCGCGTTTGCAGGCCATTGCCGACATCGTCAAGCCGCAGAAGATTCTGCCCACGACCATGGAATTCGTGGATATTGCCGGCCTGGTGGCCGGTGCCTCGAAGGGTGAGGGCCTGGGCAACCAGTTCCTTGCCCACATCCGGGAAACGGATGCCATCACCATGGTGGTTCGTTGTTTCGAGGATGATGACGTGACCCACGTGGATGGCCGTATCGACCCCATTGCCGATATCGAGACCATTGGCACCGAGCTTGCCCTGGCCGATCTGGATACCGTCGAAAAGGCTATCCAGCGAACCCAGAAGATTGCCAAATCCGGTGACAAGGATGCGCGTTCGCGCCTGGTGATTCTGGAGCGCCTCAAGAATCATCTTGATGAAGGCCTGCCGGTTCGCAGCATGGATCTGTCCGACGACGATCGTCTGGCCATCCGTGATTTTCATCTGCTGACGGCCAAGCCGATGATGTATATCGCCAACGTGGATGAATCGGGTTTCGACAACAACCCGCATCTCGACGCGGTGCGTGAGCGTGCCCAGGCGGAAGGCGCCCAGGTGGTGCCGGTTTGCGCGGCCCTGGAAGCTGAAATTGCCCAGCTACCGGAGGAAGAGCAGGGCGAATTCCTGTCGGATGCGGGCATGGACGAACCCGGTCTGAATCGGGTGATCCGTGCCGGTTACCGCCTGCTGGGGCTGGAAACCTATTTTACCGCGGGCGAAAAGGAGGTCCGGGCCTGGACGGTCAAAGCCGGCTCCACGGCACCGAAAGCCGCCGCCGTCATCCACACCGACTTCGAAAAGGGCTTCATCCGGGCCGAAGTGGTCGCCTATGACGATTTCATCGCCTGTGGCGGGGAACAGGGCGCCAAGGATGCCGGCAAGTGGCGCCTGGAAGGCAAGGAATACATCGTCCAGGAAGGTGACATCATCCACTTCCGCTTCAACGTCTGAAAGGGAGCGTTAGCCTGCGCGATGTCGCGACCGGCGGTGGATTCGGGGCTTGACAGGACGGGCTCCGGAAGGGAAAATTCCGCCCTCGCTGGCGCTGCCAGGCGATCAGCGGATACGAAAAGAAAAAGGCTATGTAGCTCAGTTGGTTAGAGCACAGCATTCATAATGCTGGGGTCGGTGGTTCGAGCCCACCCATAGCCACCAGACATCAGGGAAAAGCGGGTTGGCCACGAGGCCGGCCCGCTTTTTTTTTGGCGGCTTTGAGCCGGACCTCTTTATTCGTTCTCTCAGGGGAGCGACAATGCCGGTTTACAGATATTGCCATCTTCGCTCGGAGGTCTTCATGTTCAAGTTATGGTCCACTCCTCGATCCCTCAGTGGGCTTGTACTGCTGATTCTGATGCTGCCACTGTTCTTGGCCTGCGAATCTGTTGAGGATCCGGTGGTACTCGACCTTCGCTCAGGGCTGGAGCTCGGTGATAACAGTGGTCAAACCGTCACGCTCCACGATGGAGAGAGTGAATGGAGTGCAACCAGCCAGCCCAACGGCGTCTTCCGTATCCGGATACGGAGCGAGGATGAGCCTGAGCCGGACACATTTCTCTGGATGACTGTTGAAGTGGATGCGGGTGCCGGCATGACATTGGAGATGCTGGTGGGCAGGTATGGTGACCTCCTGTCAGCGGCAGAAAACACCATCGTGACACCGAACGAGATGCCGCGCTTGCTGTTCACGGCACTCAGAGCGGTTGAGTCGAGCATGTTGGCTGAGCTCAACGACAATCAGCCTGTACGCAGCGTGGATCGCTTCAATGAGTTGAGTGAGCAGCTGGATCCGGTCCTGTTGTTGGACGGCGCCACGGCTCTTTTTCTGGGTATTCATTCCGGGGGGCCGTCGTTATCAGACGAAATTGCTTCCGTCAGTGACCTGCTCGCCGACACGGCCTTGATTGACGAGATCATTGCTCGTGCCGCAGAGGAACGGCCGGATCTGCTTGCCACGGCCCGCGCGCGCGCCCTCAGTGCGACGGAATCCCGTGTGGGCTGGGACAGTGAAGATGACCTTCCGGCTCGTCTTGCACTTTTCCTGCCCCGTTTTCCGGCCGAGCGTGGTCAGTTGCTGGAGTTGGATGCAAGTGGTTATGGGCGGCTCGCTGCACCCGAAGGTCGCGACGACTTTCAATGGTTTTTCCAGAACGGTGTAGCCATGATCGAACCTGAGGGTGAGATGAGCTGGCGGGGTTCTGAAACACGAATGTCTGCCGATGGATCGGTTCAGGCATTCTCCTACACGGAACGCTATCTGAGCCTTGAGTTGCACCGTGTCGTGGCCGGGGTTGAATCCGATATTGTGTTGCTCCGTTCCGAAATACTCCGTGAATTCGATGATGAGGATCTCGACGACGAAACCCGCTCGCCCAACTCAGTCTATCGAGCCTTTTCCGGACAGCTTGATCAGCTGCCATTTGACGCAGAAGGCGTGTGGGCCTTCAACCTGCCACGTCGGCAGCAGCGTTCGGGGGCTGTTCGCGTGGCGCTTGATGCCAATGGTGCAGGGGAAGTCCGAAAGGGGGGCTGGCAGGAAGGGCAGGCGATCAACTGGTCGGCCGATGGAAGTGACCTCACTCTGACGGCTGGCGATAATTCTCGACTCGAACTGCGCTTCCTCAAGGAGCTCCCATACAGCTGGGCCGGGCTGGTACGGGAATATGATGATGCCGGTGAGCTCTTGTCGGCTTCAGTGGACCTGATTGACCAGGGTGAAATGGAATTTTCTGATGCGGAAGTGGCCGCTGAGTACCTTGCCTGGGCCGGACTGGAGGCGCCCTCCCAAACGACTGATCTCCGATTTGACCTTGCCGACGATGGTAGCGGTGAAGAGGTACTGGGTAATCGAACCATCAATGTTGGATGGGTCGTGACAAACGGCAAATTGATCATGCGGGCTTGTGGTGATGACGAGGAAAACCGCTGGCTGGAGCTCACCCGTGAACCCGTCAGTGATTCGGAGTGTGATCGATACCGCCGACGAAGCTGGGACCTGGTGGATATTCGGGACGATTTCTACCTTGTAACTGAACATTTCCAGGCATGGGCGGAGAACAGCTTCCAGGAAGAGGCCGATACAGCCGAATACTTCCGTTTCTATTATCTTGAACGTGCAGGATCAGGCTCAACGGGCAATCTACAGGCAAGGCCAATGAATTCCCTGCATGAAACCGTGATTGATCGTGAAGTCGACAATCGTACGGGGGGTGGATATTGAGGAGACCGTCGCCGGCTTCCAGTGAATCGGTTGGGCCGGTGGCCAGGTGATCAGGTGATCAGGAGGATAGAAGATGATGTGCAATGGAGTTTTTGTCCGTATTGCCGGCCTGGCAGTCGCTGCCCTGTTCACGATTGGGCTTGCCGCCTGCACCACGCTGGATCCCTACACCGGTGAGGAGCAGCGAGCCCGTGCCACCACTGGAACCGTCATTGGCGCTGTCAGTGGTGCCATACTGGGTGCGGCGACGGCCAGCGATCGTCGCGAGCGCAAGCGGCGCATGCTGATTGGTGCCGGTCTGGGTGGCCTGGCCGGGGGCACGGTGGGTGCCTACATGGATCGGCAGGAAGCCCGACTGCGGGAACAGCTGGAAGGGAGCGGTGTGTCCGTGACCCGGGACGGTGACAACATTCACCTGAACATGCCGGGTGACATCACCTTCGGTTTTGACGATGACAGCCTGCGCCGGGACTTCCATGACGTGCTGGATTCGGTTTCCCTGGTACTGCGTGAATTCGATCAGACCATCATCGAGGTGGCGGGCCATACCGACAGCGTGGGCGCCGCCAGTTACAACCAGCGTTTGTCCGAGCGTCGCGCGCAGTCCGTTGCCCGATATCTGCTGGGCAAGGGCATCATGGAAGAGCGCATGCTGGTGGTCGGCTACGGCGAAGACCAGCCTGTTGCCAGCAACGAGACCGACGAAGGCCGTGCCCAGAACCGACGTGTGGAGCTGACTCTGGTGCCGGTGACCGAAGACTGATCATCGGCGCTATTCCGCATGCAAGGAAAAAGGGGCCCACGAGGGCCCTTTTTTTGTTCTTCGCGGAAAAGCGGGGAGTGCCGAGCGGTTAGGGGGCGTCGGCTTGGTGGGAGCGGGCAGTGGTTCCCCTTACGCTTTCGGGCACGCCCCTACTAAGCCGACGAATCAGCGCTCTGGAAAGGGTCTTGGTGGCCCTGCCCAGAACCGTGGGAAACAAGGATGTTTCCCTCGAGCCTACAGGGACGTATTCACGGCGTGTTCTGGGTAGGGCCACCAAGACCCGCCCCGGCAACCACACCCGAATTTCCTCCCCGCTTTTCCGCGAAGAACCTTTTTAACCCGCCAAGCCCGTTTTTGCCCTCAAGTCATGATCAGCCCCATGAGCGCATAAGCGATCAGGGCCACGAGCCCGGCCGCCAGCGCATAGGGCAGCTGGGTTCGCACATGCTCCAGGTGGTCGCAGCCTGCGCCCAGGGAGGAAATGATGGTGGTGTCCGAGATGGGTGAACAATGGTCGCCGAATACGCCACCACCCATGACCGCCGCCAGCACCAGGGCGGGGGGAACGCCCATGGCAGCGGCCAGGGGCAGGGCAATGGGGATCAGGATGCCGTAGGTGCCCCAGGACGTGCCGGTGGTAAAGGAAATGATGGCGCCTGCGAGAAAGGTCAGCGGTGCCAGCAGAAAGACCGGCAGGGCGGGGCCGAGCATGGCCGCAACAAACTCGCCGGTACCCAGGGATCGCATGCTGCTGCCCAAGGCCAGTGCCAGCAGCACGGTGGCCACCACGGGCAGGAGCCGCCCCATGCCTTGGAAACCAAGCTCCACCAGCCGCCGGTGTTCAAACACTCCGTCCACCCGCAACAGCACATAAGCCACCATCACGGCCAGGGCAGTCGCCCACAGCACGGATTGGGCGCCAGCCCCGGCCAGCAGGCTGCCATCGCCGGTGAGCCAGAGAAAGAAGAGAATGCCACCGATCATGGTGCCCACCGGCAGCAGCATGTAGCGGGCGCGGGTGGGCTTGATGTCTTCCCGGTCCTGGATCTCCTCGCCCCGGGATTCCGCGGTTTTCAGGGGGCCGTGAACCCGGGTAGTCAGGACGGTGTACAGCACCAGTGCCAGCGTGAGCAGGGCATAGAAATTGAGGGGGATGGTGGCCACCAGAACCGCGACCGGGCTTTCATAGTCGAACTCGTCGATCAGTCCCAGGATGTAGGCCCCCCAGCCATTGAGCAGGATGAGGATGGCCACCGGGGCGCAGGTGGAGTCGATGATGTAGGCCAGGCGGGCCCGGCTCATCCTGAAGCGGTCAAAGAGGCCTCGGGCGATGATGCCCGAAGTCAGGATGCTCATGTTGGTCTCGATGAAGATGGCAAAGCCGGTGAAGGTCGGCAGCAGGCCGGCCCGCCGGGCATTGGTGGTGTAGCCGCCGCGTGTGAGCATCTGCACCACGGCCGCCACACCACCGGAGTACTGGATGTAGTAGAGCAGGGCGCCCACCAGCAGACTGAACAGCAGTATGCGTGTGCTGTTGGGGTTGGCAAAGACATCCGTGGTACGGTCAATCAGGCCGGTGAAGCCGCCACCGGGATTGAAGCCCGCCAGCAGCAATTCCGACACGAACAGCGCCGCCAGCAGAGCCACGATCACTTCCCGCTTCCACATGGCGACGGCGATGGCCACCAGGGGTGGCAGCAGGCTCAACCATTCCATATCAGGCAATCCCGGCAACATGGACACCGCGCGCTCGCCGGCAGCCCACAATGGGGTTGCCGGTGAGCGGTCGATGAGTCAGGCATTCAGCGAATGGGTAGCAGATTGATCAGGTTCATGTCCTCATCATCCACCAGCTCGATGTTACCCGACGGTGACGTGATCAGGCTGGTGACACCCGGGCCGTGACCGGCGACCCGGCTGATCCCGTGCACCACCACGCCAATGCTGATGGCGCCACCCCGATAAATGCGGCCGAACTTGTGGTCGGCATCGGTAATGGCCACGATGTCGCCGAAGCGCAGGCGGTCCAGGCCGTATCGTTCCACCACTTCTTCGTCGAACAGCTGGATGTCGTAATCACCGGTGGCCACATGGTTGCGACCCAGACCGGACCCCATGATCTTTGCTGGAATGCGCAGCGCCACCGGCACGCGCAGCTGGCCGGCCTCATTCACGCCCATGCCGCGTTCGGTCATGGCGTGCAGCAGGTCGGGGCTCATGTTGCGCAGGTGGATGTTATCCACGTTAAGCGCTTCCATTCCCAGGCCGATGACACGGATCTGCATGCGGTCGCCGACCACCAGATCGTCATAGACTGCACCGGGAAAATCCACCATGACATTCTCGATACCGCCGTGCTTGCCGATGACACGGCCTTCGGCTCCGGCGGCCTCACCGTCGAGAATCCGTACCCGGTTGCCGATCTGGCTGAGCACATTGAGCGCATGGTTGGCGGTATCACCGGGGTCACCATGACGGATGCTGACGGCCGGTTCCACATGATCGCCGGCCATGTGAACCGCCGAATCGCCGGTACGAAAGTTATAGGTAATGCCCCCGGTGCCCGGCAGGGTCTTCACCGTGCCATCCGGCGCTACCCGCAGTGGCGGGTTGGCCTGGTGTGGCTGGGTGATGGCCCCCACCACGGACTGTTCCACCAGCTGGTCACGGTTGATCTCAAGCGGTGTCACGTCGCTGGCGGCCGTTTCGCTGCCGCAGCCCATGAGGACGCCGGCGGCCACGATGGCGATGACATGATGGTGGCGAACTGAATGCCGTGCTTTCATTGGAAACTCCTTGATGACTTGCGATCAATCCAGACTGGCGAAGGCGTCACGGGTCATGTTTTCATGACCGCTGGCGGTGACCAGGATGTCGTCCTCGATGCGAATACCGCCATAGGGGCGGAAGTGATCCACCCGTGACCAGTTGATGGCGGCACCCTCCTTCTTTTCCCGCAGCGGGTCGAGCAGATTGTCGATGAAATACAGACCCGGTTCGACGGTCAGGCTGTGCCCCTCGTCCAGCACACGGGTGGTTCGCAGATAGGGGTGGGCCGGGGGTGGAGGTGCACGGTTGCCTTCGTGATCCGCCATGTGGCCGCCCACATCGTGTACCTGCAGGCCGATGAAGTGACCCAGGCCATGGGGGAAGAAGGTGCGGGTCAGCCCGCTGTCGAAGGCTTCCTCCGCGGACACGGTGATCAGAGACCAGTCGGCGAGCACAGTGGCGAGAAGACGGTGTGTCTGGTCATGCAGGTCTCCGAAACTCACACCCGGGCGCACACCGTCACACAGTGTCCGCTGCAGTTCGTCGAGCGCCTCGATCAGTTCGGCAAACTCCCGGTCCGCGGCGGAGTAGCTGCGGGTAATGTCCGAGGCGTATCCCGCATGGGCAGCCCCCGCATCGATCAGGAAGGACAGCAGGGGCGTGGGGGACTGACGCTCGAGGCGGTCGTAATGCAGTGTCGAGCCGTTGGCGTTCAGAGCAATGATGGCCGGGTAGGGCAGCTCGTTCTGGGTATGCCCGCAAGCGGTGCAGAAGGCCTGATGAATTTCGTATTCGCTCGCACCCTCTCGGAAGGCCTTTTCCGCCGCTCGGTGAGCCAGTGCGCCAAGGCGATTGGCTTCGCGCATGCAGTCCTTTTCATAATCCGTCTTCCAGGCCCGGTCGAAATGCAGGAAGTTGATCAGAGCCTCCGGGTTCTGTCGGGCCTTGGTCAGGCCATCCGGCCGATCTTCGGCCAGCAGCGCCGTTGCCTCGCCGTCGGGCAGGGCCGCTTCCAGCTTGCCCGCATCGTCGAACAGCTCGATATCGAAGGCCTCGGTCCAGGTACCGCTGGGGGATTCCGGCGTCTTGTGCCAGAAATCCGAAGGTGCATGCAAAAGCAGCCTGGGCCGCTGTCCGCTCTGGTACACCACATAACTGTCCGGGTGGGCGGTAAGGGGAACCCAGTAGTTGAACAGCGGGTTGACCTTGAAGGGGTAGGCAATATCGTCAAGGAATCGCTTGCCGACACGCCCGCTGCCGACGATGGCGGTACTGAGCCCGGTGTGTCGGAGGGCGGCATCGAAGCGTTCGCAGACGGTCTCAACGTGGGCCGTGTGATGGTCACTGCCCGCGATTTGGGGTGATGCGTGCATAGGGCTTCCTGTGTTCGGTCGAAATTGAATATCCTCTCAGGATAACGCAGTCGCGATGGCCTGCGCAGGTCTATCCGACCGGACGGCCGGGGGATGGTTTCAGCCGCAGAGCGCCCGGAGGGGCCTGGCGCTGACGGTGGGCGAGTCATCGGCGTATTCCGATGGTCACAGTATCGAGACCGGTTCCCGCTGCCTTCCGGTTGACCGTGCCCGCAAACAGAACGCAAGGAGTGCCCAGAAAAATGTCCCGAATGATCCTCCTGATCAGCCTGTTACTGCTGGCCGTGGTCGGTCGAGCGGATATCCGAGACGATTTCCCGCGTCCGGAAGCCTTCGAGCCCGATGTTCGGTTCTGGCAGCGCATCTACACGGAGGTTGGAACCGATGGTGGTCTGCTGCACGACAACCGCCATCTGGATGTGGTCTATGAGGTCATTCGCTTTCCGGACGATGCCGGCAGCCAGACCCGTTCACGGGTGGTGGATGAGGCCCGCAGTCGCATTCGGGACGGCCTGCTGGAACTGGCCCGTGATCCACAGGCGGATGATCGCCTGTCGCGGGAGCTGCGGGCGCTCTGGGGCGACGAGGCCGGGCCGGCGGAACTGAGGGCCGCGGCCGACCGTATCCGATTCCAGCTCGGGCAGCGCGATCGCTTTCTGGCGGGCCTGGAGCGTTCCGGGCGCTGGGATCCCTGGATTCGGGAGGTCATGCGTGAGCACGGCGTACCCGAGGGCATGGTGGCCTTGCCCCATGTGGAATCCTCCTTTACCCCCTACGCCCGTTCACGGGCCGGTGCGGCCGGGATGTGGCAGTTCACCCGGGGCACCGGGCAGCGTTTCATGCAGGTGGATCATGTGGTGGACGAACGGCTGGATCCCTGGCGATCCTCCGAGGCGGCCGCCCAGCTGCTGCGCCACAACTACCAGGTTACCGGTTCATGGCCACTGGCGCTGACGGCCTACAACCACGGCGCGGCTGGAGTACGGCGGGCGGTTTCCGTGATGGGGAGCGACGATATCGTGACCCTCGCCAGACAGTACGAAGGTCGCCGCTTCGGCTTTGCCTCCCGCAATTTCTACCCGGCCTTTCTTGCCGCACTGGACATTCACGCTGACCCCGAGCGTTTTTTCGATCCCCTGAGCCTGGAGCCGGCCCAGCAGCCCAACGGTGTCGAGATGCCGGCCTATGTGCCCGTCAGTGAGCTGGCCCAGGTGTTGGGGACCTCAGAGGAAGAGCTCAGGCGCCACAATCCGGCGCTCCTGTCCTCGGTCTGGAACGGCAGCAAGCTGGTGCCGCGGGGATACGCCTTGCGTCTGCCGCCGAATGCGGATTCGCCGGCGCCCAGCGAGCTGCTTTCCCTGATTCCCGCGGGGCAGCGGTTTGCGCGCCAGGAGCCGGACCGCTATCACGTGCTTCAGCGCGGTGAGACCCTGTCCCATGTGGCGAATCGTTACGGCACGTCCGTTGCCGAGCTGGTGCGCATCAACCGCTTGCGCAGCGCCCACCGGGTGCGGGCCGGTGAGCGTCTCACGCTTCCGGCTGGTCGCACGGCGGGCTTGCGGGTCGAGACCATGCCGGAGGATGGGGTTTACGAGGTGCGCCGTGGCGACAATCTTTCCCTGATCGCCGCCCGCTTCCGAACCACTGTTGCGGCGCTACGGGCGATCAATGAACTGGAGCAGACGGATCACATCTACCCGGGGCAAGTGCTTCGTCTGCGTCCGGAGGAAGACGTGATCGCAGCCGCCGGGGGTGAGGACGATTCGCCCGTGGAGGCGCTGGAAACCGTGGCGGCAACACCGTCCGCCCCAGACGTCGTGGAGACTGCCGTGGCCCTGGTGGAAGAGGCGCCGGGTACGCCCGTGGAGACCCAGCCGGAGCTGGCCGCCGATCCCCGCGATCATTCCGTCGCCGCCGATGGCCGCATTGTCCTGCAATGGGGTGAGACCCTCGGCCACCACGCGGATTGGCTTGATATTCCCACCCAGCGCCTGCGTCATCTCAATGGTCTCGCCTTCGGTGAGCCCGTGGTGACCGGGCAGCGACTGCGCCTGGACTTCGCCCGGGTATCACCCGGTGAATACGAGCAACGGCGTGTCGCCTTCCACGAGCGGGTGCAGGAGGCCTTTTTCCGTGCCAACCGCATCGTGGGCAGTGAGGATTACACCGTGACGCGGGGTGATTCGCTCTGGCGCCTGACCCGTCGGTCCGGGGTGCCGGAATGGCTGATTCTGCAGTACAACCCGGATGTGGACATGGAGCGTCTCAGACCGGGCCAGGTCATTCGCTTGCCGGAGGTGGTGGCCCGGGATTGAGGGCAATGTCGGTCACGGGGTGCTAGTCTGAAGGAAAGCGCGTGCCGGGCAGGGAATCCGCCGCGATTGGGGGGGGTGGCACCGTGTGTGATGGGAGTGGCCTCTGGTGAGAAGCATGAGCCTGCCTCGGTGGCTGCGCCACCGTCGACTCAGCCTGCGTGTGGTGCTGGTCATCCTGCTGATCAGTTCGGTATTCACGCTGCTGATCACCGCCTACCAGCTTTACAGTGAGTACCGTCGGGATGTGACCGGGCTGGAAAGCAGTCTGGAACAGGCGGAGTACACCTTCGCGGAAAGCCTCGGACGCAGTGTGTGGGCCCTGGATGAAGAGCAGGTGCTGCTCCAGCTTCAGGGGATTCTTCAGCTGCCTCATGTGCACCAGATCCGGGTGGAAGGTGATCTGCTGCTTTCCGTCGGTGACAGCCGTGATTATCCCTATCGCATCGATCACCGCTTTCCCATTCGTCACACGGGTGTGGACGGGCGGACGCATGCACTGGGAGAGGTGCATGTGGTTGCCGATCTGGAAGGCATCCACGCGGCCGTCTGGGATCGTGCCCTTTTGATCCTGGTGGCCCAGGGGCTCAAGACATTCTCCGTGTCCGTGCTCATACTGTCTGCCTTCTATCTCATGGTCACTCGCCATCTGCAGTCGCTGGCCACGTTTGCCAAGCGTCTGCGCCTCAACCGCCTGAACATCCAGCCGCGACTGGAGCGCCCGGCAAGGGGCTGGTTGCGGCCGGATGAGCTTGACGCCGTGAGCCATGCCTTTGGCCACGCAGTTGAACGTATCCGGCGGGATGTGGAGACGCGGGAAGTTGTCGAGCGGGAGCGTGATCTGCTGGCCCGGGCACTGGAGCAGTCACCGGCAGGCGTGCTGATCATCAAGGGGGATGGTGTGGTGGAATACGCCAACCCGCGTTTTCTCGAGTTCAGTGCCTGCAGCCCGGAGCAACTGATCGGTCAGCCGGCGTTCGAGGAAGGGGGCTGTCTTCGCCGCCGCGTCAGTGTGCCGCCAGAAGCCGGTGATCCCTGGCAGGCCATGAAGGATGGCGGGAGCTGGCAGGGTGAAATCCGCTTCCGCCGCGAAGACGGTCACTATCGCTGGGCCTGGACTTCCCTCAAGGCCGTCAGTGACGGTGGGCGGCCCTATTTCATTGCCCTCATCGAAGACACTACCCAGCTGCGCACCGTCCAGGAGCGTCTGGACTTTCATACCCATTTCGACACCCTCACCGAGCTGCCCAACCGGGTTCTGGCCTATGAGCACCTGAGCCGTGAAATAGGGGGCAGTGACGACGGCCATACCACCGCGCTGGTCTTCCTGGACATCGACAATTTCAAGTACATCAATGACAGCCTCGGGCATGAAATCGGAGATCGGGTGCTGACCGCCGTGGCCAACCGGCTTCGGCGATTGTGTGATCCGGAATGGGTGCTGGCCCGCTTTGGCAGTGATGAGTTTCTGATTGTGATCCCGCGGGCCGCCGAAGCCGTGGTGCTGTCCCGGCGACTTGAAGGGGTACTGGCTGAATTGCGTGAACCCCTGGCACTGGAGGGGGAGACCTTCTATCTCTCGGCTACCGCCGGGGTGGCGCTTTCCTCGCAGGTGGGTGGCACGGCTCGGGAACTGCTCCAGGCCGCGGATACGGCGCTGTATGCCGCCAAGAAGGCACACAAGAATACCCTGCGTTTCTACCAGGCGGAGCTGGGGCGGGAAACCCAGCATCGGCTGACGCTTGAGAGCGACTTGCGCCAGGCGCTGGCGCTGGGACAGTTCGCCTTGCACTATCAACCCATCATCGCACTGGACAGTGGCCAGGTGGTGGGCCTGGAAGCTCTCATCCGCTGGGATCATCCGGAGCGGGGCCTGGTGTCTCCCGAGGAGTTCATTGCCCTGTCGGAAGAAAACGGCCTGATTGTCCCCATCGGCGAGTGGGTCCTTGCCACCGCTCTGGAGGATCTGGCCACCCTCCGCCGCATGGAGGGCATGGCCGGGCTGCACATGGCCGTGAATATCTCGTCCAGGCAGCTGCTGGAGGAGGATTTCATGGGGATGGTCGAGCGCGAGCTGCGGGCCAGCGGCCTGCCGGGGTCGGCCCTGCAGCTCGAGCTGACTGAACGTCTTTTCCTTGAGGAATACATCCACACCCGTCGACTGTTGGCGGATCTGGCAAGCCGGGGGGTGAATCTGGTCATCGACGATTTCGGCACCGGGTATTCTGCCCTGAGTTATCTGCGTCGACTGAACGTGCATGCCCTGAAAGTGGATCGGGAGTTTGTCCGGGACATCGACAGGGATGAAGACGACGCCCTGTTGACCCGGGCCATCGTCTCCCTTGCCCACGACCTGCAGATTCAGGTGGTGGCCGAGGGCGTGGAAGAGAAACAGCAGCTGGACTATCTCAAGGCACTGGGTTGTGAGATGGCCCAGGGCTATCTCCTGGCCCGACCCATGCCACTGGCTGATTTGAGGGTCTATCTGGAAAGTCGTGATGACCATGTCCAACTGGGGTAGGCGACAGTCGGTTCTGGCCGTCCTGTTCTTCATGCTGGCCTTGAAGCCAGCCCTGGCCGTGGCGGAAGTCCTGGAGGTGGGCCACATCCGCCCGGATGTGGGTGAGGATCAGCGCAGCGACTATTTTCTGGAACTGCTGGACGCGGCTCTGGCGGCCAGTTCGGAAACCTTCGGGCCCTACCGTCTGGTGGAAGCACCGGTACAGATGACTCAAAGCCGGGCCATGCATGAAATGGGTCGGGATGAGTATGTCCATGTCATCTGGACCATGACCAGCACTGATCGGGAAACCGAGCTTCGGCCGGTTCGCATCCCTCTGCTTCGGGGGTTGCTCGGGGTTCGAGCCGCGGTGGTCCCGGCCGGCCAGGCCGCCAGACTGGAGGGGGTCGACACCCTCGAGACCCTGAGTGAACTGATCCCCGGGCAGGGTCATGACTGGCCGGATACGGCCATCCTTCGCGCCAATGGCATTCGCGTGGAAACCGCCTCCAGTTACGAAGGCTTGTTCAGAATGCTGGTTCGCGGAAGGATCGATTACATTCCCCGCTCGGTGGCCGAGGTCTGGGGGGAGCGCTCCATGTACCAACGTCATGACCTCGTGATCGCCGATCACTTCCTGCTTGCCTATACCGCGCCCATCTACTTTTTCGTTGCCGCGGACAATAGTGCCCTGGCCGAGCGTCTGGAATACGGCCTGAATCGCTTGATCGAAAGTGGCGAGTTCCGGCATCGCTTCGAGACCCACCCCGCCAACCGTGAAGCCATCGAGCGGTTTTTTGCCAACCCTCGCCCCATCATCTGGCTGAATAACCCGGATCTTCCTGAGGAGACGCCATTGGATGTCGCCGAACTCTGGTTTGAGCCGGTTTTTCGCCACCACGAGGTCGGGGACTGAAAGGGAAGAATCCCGGGCTGTTGGCGCCCGGCAGGATTCCTCTATACTGCAGGTATATGTCAAAGCCTCGCACTACAGTGGCCCGGCAATTGCCGAGCGATGAAAAGCTTTACCGCGCCTTGTTCGAGGCGTCCAGCTATGCCGTCCTGGTGCTGGCATCCAATCAGGTCGTGGCATCGACGCCGGCGGCTGCCCGACTGTTTGGCTACCACGACCGGGAAGAACTCATCGGTCTCCATCCCAGCGAGCTATCTCCGCCGAAGCAGCCGGGTGGCCAATCCTCGCGGGATGTTGCTTCACGGCACATTCGCCAGGCGCTCAATGAGGGCTACATCCGCTTCGAGTGGACTCACTGTCGTGCCGACGGAACCCCCTTTCCCTGTGAAGTCATTATCACCCGGCTGGATTTCAGTGATGGGCCGCTGCTGCGAGCCACCGTGCGGGATATCAGCCACGAGAAGGCAACCCAGGACAGCCTACAGAAGAAGGCCAGCAGTCTCGAAGAGCGTCTGGTTCAGCAGAACGAAAAGCTGGCGCATGCCAATGATGAGTTGGCGCGGGATCTGGCAGCACTGCGGCGTACCGAGAAGGCACTCGAGGACCAACGCTCCTTCTTCAAGCAATTGTTCGATGCTTCGCCCGAGGGCATCGTGCTTCTGGATCGGAAGGATCGCATACTTCGCGCCAACCGCGCCTGGCTCGAGCTCTTCGGCTATCAGGCAAAAGAAGTTCTGGGTCACGAGATCAATGAGCTGATCGTTCCAGCTTCGGCCGGCGAAGAGGGCCGGCATTTGTCCGAACGTGTCCTTTCAAGCGAGTCCATACAGTCCGATTCGGTCCGTCGCCGAAAGGACGGCAGCCTTGTGGAGGTGTCCATACTCGGGGCGCCCATACACATCGATGAAGACCAGATCGGTGTGTACGGCATTTACCGGGATGTCACCGACCAGCGCCGAGCAGAAAATCAGTATCGTCTCGCCGCCGCCGCGCTGGAGAACACGGCGGAAGGGGTCATGATCCTGGACCAGGATCGCAAGGTGGTGTCGGTGAACAAGGCCTTCACGCGCATCACCGGCTATTCCCGCCAGGAAGTGCTGGGTCGTCCCATGCCATTGCGCTCGGTGGAATCCAACGGCGAGCCGCTTGGTGATGCTGTCTGGAATGCCCTAAAGGCGGATGGTCACTGGCAGGGTGAGGTCTGGAACCGGCGCAAGTGCGGAGAAGCCTACCCGGAATTACTGAGTCTGAGTACGGTCAAGGATGCGGAAGGGGAGCTCACGCACTACGTCTGCATCTTCAATGACATCACCCAGAACAAGGAATACGAGAAACGCCTGGAGTACCTGGCCCATCACGATGCCCTGACGGGCTTGCCGAACCGGGCGCGTTTCGAGGAAGAGTGCCAGCACGCCATTGCCCGGGCCAGTCGCCGCGGTGATTTTGCCGGCATACTCTTTCTCGATCTGGATCAGTTCAAGATGGTCAATGATTCGCTTGGCCATCCGGTTGGTGATCGCCTCATCGTCGCCGTTGCCGAGCGACTCGCCCACCTGCTTCGCAGCAGTGACATTGTGGCTCGATTCGGGGGGGACGAGTTTGCCGTGCTGGTGGAGGATATCGAGGGTCCGGATGATCTGGCCGGCATCGCCGGCAAGATCCTCGCTTCCCTGGCAGAGCCCATCGAGGTCTCCGGCCATGAGCTGATCACCTCCTGCAGCATCGGTGTCAGCTGCTATCCCCAGGATGGCGACAGTCCGGCCACACTGCTGCGCAATGCCGACACCGCCATGTACCGCGCCAAGGAGAAGGGGCGCAACAGCTATCAGTTCTTTGCCGCTGACATGAATGCGCGGGCCTATGAAGAACTGTTGATGTCCAAGGCCCTTCGTGACGCGCTCAATGAGCGACAGTTCGTGCTGCATTATCAGCCCTCGGTCAGTCTCCAGGATTACCGCATTACCGGGGTGGAAGCGCTGGTTCGCTGGGTGCATCCGGAGCAGGGACTGATTCCGCCGTCGGCCTTCGTGCCCCTGGCCGAGCGAAATGGCCTCATCGGGGAGCTGGGGCAGTGGGTCTTTTCCGAAGCCTGTCGTCAGGCGGCCGAATGGCGGAGCATGGGGCTGCCACCCCTGAGAGTGGCGGTGAATGTCTCGGCGCGACAATTCAATCGTCGTCGCCTGGTGGCGGAACTATCGGAGGTGATCGCAAAAAGCGGCATGGTGGCGGCCGACCTCCATCTGGAGATCACCGAAAGCATGATGATGGAGAACCCGAAACGGGCGTTGACTACCCTTCGGGAAGTGGCCGAGATGGGCATCGACATCGCCGTGGACGATTTCGGAACCGGTCACAGCTCCCTGAGTTATCTCAAGGATTTCCCCATTCATTTTCTCAAGATTGACCGCAGTTTCGTCATGGGTCTGCCGGAGGACGAAGACGCACTGGCGATCGTCCGTGCCATCGTGGCCATGGCGCACAATCTCAACCTGAAAGTGATTGCTGAAGGCGTGGAGACCGCGGCCCAGCGGGATCTGCTGGCCGCTATCGGCTGCGATGAAGCGCAGGGTTATTTCTTCAGTCGCCCGCGTCGCGCCGACGACGTGATCAAGCTCCTTCGCAACGGCAAGCCCCTTCCCTGAAAACCTTTTACTAGCGGTCGACTGGCTCGCAGACGATCCAGGGCTGATCCCCCCGACGCGAGAACTGGTGTTCCCGGGGGATGTCCTTCAGGGCTCGATCCCGGGCTTCGGGGCTCGTGTACCAGCGATAGCTTTCCCAGTCACTGCCCAGCAAATGAGGCAGGGCCATGGGGTCGCCCTGGGGCAGGGTGATGCGGATGCCGAAGCGCTTGTTGCTGTCGTTAGTCATGGCGTTGGGTTCTCGGGCCAGTCGCCCTGATCCGTTAGTGAATGAAGTGGGGAGAAATTATAACAGCGGCCGGGCCACATGAGGCCCGACCGCCGCGAATGATGGGGCGGAATCAGAGCCGGTCGCCGTGATTCAGCTCGGGCGCCGGCAGAGTGTCGGCCCCGTCCCGAATGAAATGATCCATCCAGCGCATCAGGCGCATGGCGTAATCCCGCTGGCTGGTGGCATTGCGGTTGCCGTGACCCTCGCCCGGGAAGGTGACCATTCGAACCGGGGTATTCCCCTGCACCTTCAGGGTGCGGAACAGCTCCATGGACTGACTCACGTGAACCCGGGTGTCCGCTTCGCCATGCATGATGAGAATGGGGGTTCGGGATTTCTCGGCATGGTAGATCGGGCTGCGCTCCAGGGCGAACTGCCAGTCATCCCAGGGCCACTTGCGGGAATGCACCAGCATCAGCTCCTGGGGAATATCGGAGGTACCAAACTTTGAGATGGTGTTGCTGATGCCGACGAACATCACGCTGGCGGCGAAATGCTCGGTCTGTGCCGTGGCGCCCCAGGCTGAGGCGTAGCCACCGTAGGAACCGCCGGTGATGCCCACCTTGTCACTGTTCACCAGGCCGGTTTCCACCAGGTGTTCTTTCGCATCGACAATGTCATCGAATTCGGCACCGGCCGCATCGGCCTGGCCCAGCTTGCTGAATTCAACGCCCCGGGCGGTGCTGCCCCGGTAGTTGGGGTAAAAGACGGCATAACCCCTGGCGGCCGCAACCTGCCCCGGGTTGGAATAGTTCGTGTTCCAGCCATTGGAGATGTGCGCTTCCGGACCGCCATGGATGACCATGATCAGGGGATGGCCACCGCGACGGTTTTCTTGCAGGGGACGGATGAGAATCCCTTCCAGATCCAGGCCATCCCGGGCTTCGTGGGTGACCACCTCCTGTCTGGCCAGCTCCCGCTCCGCGAGCCAGGGGTTGGAATCCGTCCAGCGCTTGAGCTCACCGTTCTTCAGGACATGCAGCTCGCGCGGATGTTCAGGGCGGTCGGCTGCGAAGGCCAGGGTTTCACCGTTGGCCGCCAGGCTCATGTTGCGCAGGATGGGCTGTTCCCGACCGATCAGCACTTCCCGGCCGCGGCCGTCGATACCGACCCGCTCCAGTTCACTCCAGGTGCCTCGGTGGCCCAGCCAGACGAGGGTGTCTTCGTCCAGCCAGTCCATGGACTGGACATGCCCCAGGTAGCTTTCGCCCCGAATGGTGCGGATTTCACCGCTGGAGACATTGCCGACCACAAGGCGCCCTTCTCGGGGATCGTGCAGATCGGCCGAGCCAACCCAGGCCAGGTGCCGGCCATCCGGGGACCAGGCCAGGGAGCCCAGTTTCCCTTCGGTCTGGAAGGAGACCAGAACATCGCCGTTCTCTGCATCAACGACCTGGGGCTTGCGCGCCATCATGTGGTCATCGATCAGCGGGGTAGGGGCGATCATCATGGCCAGACGGTCACCCTCCGGGCTCCAGTGCAGTTCGGAGGCAGAGCCGTCCAGATCCAGCATTTCCGCGTCATTCCCGCTGTCCCGTTCGCCAATCCACACACGCACCGGGTTCAGGCCTTCCTCGTGCACCACGGCATTGAAGCCCCGCTCATCCAGGCTGCGACGTTGTTCGCTGCGTGGTTCGGTGCCCAGGAAAGCGAAACGCTTGCCGTCCGGGTGCCAGCTGTAGCTGCGGATTCCGCTGTCGTGCTGATAGACACGGCGGGCTTCACCGCCATCCAGGGGGATGGTGTACAGGGCACGGCTGTCATCTCCGTCCCGCCGGGCGAGGAAGGAAATGGCCGAACCGTCAGGCAGCCAGTCGATGGCTGAAATGTTGACCTTGCCGGTGATGAATGCGCGGCTGTCATCGGCGCCCCGGGCCACATGCAGCTCACTCCACGCCGGTCCGTTCTCGTCTTCATAGGGGTTGCGCTGAACCTGTTTCAGGTAGGCGACATGTTCGCCATCAGGTGAGATGGCCACCTGAGTGACCTGCTGAATTCGATACAGGTCGTCCAGTTCCATTCCCTTGGCCATCACGGCCTGGGCGCCCACGGTCAGAGCCAGGGCCAGCAGGCAGATGATATTTCGTCTCAAATTCATTGTTCACGCTCCCAAATCGGCGTTTTGACGGGATTCCCTATCGATTGACGAGCCGGGCGGCCGACGGCCCGGGGGGCTACAGGATAGGGAAGGCGGCCCGGGAACGCCAGCGTAAGGGCACCGGCCTGCCGGATTGGCGGCAGAGGTGCATCCCTGGCTGCGGATTGCTATCTTCAGGGGAACGGCCCCGGCGCCGTTGTCAGGGGGTATCCGTGAATCCGCAGATTGAGATGGTGACAGCGGTCTATGCTGCGCAGGGTATTCTTGCCCTGGTTCTTTCTGCATTCTTCTTCCGTTTTTATCGCGATTATCGCCACGCCTACCTGGTTCACTGGGGTCTGAGCTTCGTTGCCATGGCGATGCACGTCTTCTCGGCGGCGCTGGTGCTGGTGCTGCTTGCTCTCGACGTGAGCACGGGGCCGCGCACCCTGGTGTCGGCAGTCTCCATGGCCAGTCTCTACGCCCAGGCCGCACTTCTGCTGGCCGGTGTGGTGGCACTGAGCATCGGGCGGCGAGTGATTCCACGCCGGCTCATCGTTCTCGTGGCCATGGTGGCGCTGCTTGGCGCCTCCAGCGTCCTGATCGGTGCCTTCGACCCCGGGGCGGCCGAGCTGAGATTGTTCGTGCGCGTGGGCATGCGGCACGTGATGCTGGGGGCGGTCTTTCTGCTGGCCGCCTGGGTAATCTGGCGGCACAGCACCCGCGAGCTCAGCTCCGGCGCCGGTTTCCTGGCCATTGTCATGTTCATTTACGGTCTGCATCTGATGCACGGCCTGCTGGCGCAGATTCTGGTGGTCGGATTTCATCTGGCCATTCCCTATCTGGCCTACCTGCCCCTCGTGGACCTGCTGTTCTACGCCCTCATCGGTCTCGGTCTGGTGATCTGGCTGTTGCAGCAGGAGCAGCAAGTGGCCAGCACGGCCCGCAGCGAAGCCTCCCGGCTGAATTTCTATGACCCGCTCACCGAATTGCCCAACCGCCGGAACCTGGAGACCCGACTGCAGCGTGCGATTCGTACCCTTCGGGACACGGATCTCAAGCTGGCCTTCGCCTTTGCTGATGTGGAGCGCTTTCGTCGCCTCAACGACTCCATGGGGCATGCCAGCGGCGACGAAGTGCTGAGGATACTGGCCAGGCGCCTTCTGACCCGCCTGCCGGAAGGCGGAACGGTCGCCCGGGTGGGGGCGGACGAGTTCGCCTTCATACTGCCGGAGCTGCGCGGCGAGGAGGAAGCGCGCAGCCATCTGACCTACCTCATGGAAGGGATTCGCGAACCCATCCGGGTTCACGGGCAGGATATTCATCTCAGCTATTCCTGCGGCTTTGCCTTGTTTCCCGATGACGGACGAGGGGAGCAGGTACTGGTGCGCTCGGCCGATCTGGCCCATTCCCGGGCACGTCAGCGCAAGGGGGAACTGCTTTTGAGGTACCAGCCCGGCATGGAGTCCGACGCCAGCGAGCGTCTCATCATGGAAGCCGAGTTGCGGCGGGCACTGAGTCAGGACGAACTGCTCGTCCACTACCAGCCGATCATGGATCGGGAAGGTCGGGTGGCGAGTGTCGAAGCCCTGGTTCGCTGGCAACACCCGGAACGGGGCTTGCTGACGCCGGAGCAGTTTCTGCCTCTGGTCACCACCATGGGTCTTAGCCCGCAACTGGATTACTGGGTTCTGGAACAGGCCTGTCGTCAACTGGCGGCGTGGAAGAAGCGGGGTCTGTCACTCGGGATCGCGGTCAACCTGTCGGCACAGTTGTTCGAGCAACCGGAGTTGCCGGCGCGGGTCGAGCGAATCCTTCGTCGCAGCGGGGCACCCGCGGAGCTGGTCCAGCTGGAACTGACCGAACAGGTCGCCATGGACGATACCGAGACCGGACATGCCAGTCTGGGGCGCCTGCGCTCGCTTGGCGTGGGCCTGTCGCTGGATGACTTTGGCACCGGCTACAGTTCTCTCAGCTGGCTGCGACAGTTTCCGGTTCACCGCCTGAAGATTGACCGTTCCTTCATTGCTGAAATGAGCGAGGCGCAGGGACAGGCCGTGGTGGAAAGCATCATCGGCCTGGCTCATGCCCTTGATCTGAGGACGACAGCGGAGGGCGTGGAATCAGAGTGGCAATGGCAGATATTGCACGGTCTGGGCTGCGATCTCTTCCAGGGTTTTCATTTCAGCGCCGCCCTACCCGCCGAGGATCTGGAAGCCTTTGTCCGGCGCAATCGCCTGCATCTGGTTTCGCCCTGAACCGGCCGGGTGGCATGCCCCCTCAGGTCTGGGTAAACAGACGCCTTTCCGGGCGGCTGAAAAAGGATTCGCAGCCATCCTCCGTTACCCGAACGGTTTCCGAGATACCCAGCACCTTGTCACCCTCGATCCCGTATAGCCAGGGAATCAGGTGCATGGTCATGCCGGGTTCCAGTGGGCGGCGGTCACCGGGTTTCAGGCTGAGCATGTAGCCTTCGTCCCAGCTCGGTGCGAAGGCGATGCCGATACTGTAACCGGCACGGGTGATCAGTTCGGCACCCAGACGGTTGGCGCTGATAACGTGACGGGCAGCATGATCCACCTCGGCCGAGGTGACCCCGGGCCGGATGATGCTGAGCATTTCCTGCAGGGCCTCCCGGGCGATGGCTTCCGCTTCGCGCATCACCGGCGGTGGTTTTCCGGTCCAGACCGTGCGCATCATGGCCGTGTGGTAGCGGCGCATGCATCCGCCGATCTCCAGAAAAACCGCCTCGTCCTTCTCGATTCGTCGGCCTTCCCAGGTGGCATGCCCGAGCATGCAGCGAGGGCCCGAGACGATGTAGGGGGAGACGGCCGGATACTCCCCGCCGGCCCGGTACATGGCATCGTGAACCGCGGCCGCCACATCGTTCTCGGTGGCCCCCGGCACGGCCGCCTCGATACCGGCCTGCATGCCGATTTCCGTGGCATGAGCGGCCTGCTGCATGAGCCGGAGTTCCTCCTCGGATTTGGTTATGCGTCCGGCTTCCACGATGCCGAAGCAATCCACGAAGTGGCTGGCATCAAAGCTCGCCAGCATGCGTTCCTGCTGATAGGCGGGGAAGAAATAGCTGTTGCGTTCGTAGCCGATCCAGCAGTCGTGCAGATTGAATTCCTGCAGGGCGTGCCAGAGGGTCTCAATGGCGTCACCGGTGTCGCTGTAGGGTCGGGTGAGCTCCACGCAGGTGCGGGGGCGGACATTGGTTTCCTCCAGGCGGCGGGTGACCATGAACGGCTCGCCTTCCAGCGGAACCACCAGTGCCTGGAAATAGGAATAGCCGGTGGTCTGGTAGCCCGTTAGATAGAAGAGGTTGCCAGGATCGGTGATGATGGCGACTTCAATGCGCCGCCGCTGCATGCGTTCCCGCAATGCCCGCAGGCGTCGCTCGTACTCCTGCAGGGAAAAACTCAGCCCTTCATGATCCCGCATGCCGGTGATCCTCGATGGTGGTGGCCTCTGCCAAAAGCAGTACGCAATCGTCTGCCATGTCGTCAAGTACCTGGCCGCTCTCCCTTTGGCCGCCGTCCGCTGATTCCGTCCGGCGGCGGCCGGGGAGGGACAGACGGTTCGACCGGCTCACGGTATGATGGGGGATCATATGCCGAGGGAGCGCCCCGCCATGCCTGATCAGGACGCTGGACCCATTTATCTGGACTATGCCGCTACCACACCGGCCGATCCCAGGGTGGTGGCGGACATGATGGAGTGCCTGGGGCCGGATGGCTGTTACGCCAACCCGGCGTCGGATCACCCGGCGGGGCGAGCGGCGCGGGAACGGGTCGAGCAGGCCAGGGAGCAGGTGGCGCGGCTGATCGGCGCCGAGCCGAGGGAAGTCATTTTCACCTCGGGCGCCACCGAATCGAACAATCTGGCCATTACCGGTGCCGCTCGCTTTCACCGCGATCGCGGCCGGCATATCGTCACCAGCCCCACCGAGCACAAGGCGGTCGTGGATGTCTGCCGCTCTCTGGAACGGGAAGGTTTCGAGATCACCTGGCTTGAGCCTGACCGCCGCGGCCTGGTGGATGCCGGGCAGCTTCGTGCCGCCCTGCGCGATGACACCATTCTGGTCAGCCTCATGCACGTCAACAATGAGATCGGCGTCACCCAGGATGTTGCCGGCCTCGCCGCCATTGCCCGGGAGCGCGGCGTACTCTTTCATGTGGATGCGGCCCAGTCGGCCGGCAAGCTGCCCATCCGACTGGATCAGTGGCCGGTGGATCTGCTCTCGCTTTCCGCGCACAAATTCTACGGACCCAAGGGGGTCGGCGCGCTTTTCCTGCGTCGTCGGCCCCGGGCCCGTGTCGAGGCCCTCATGCACGGGGGCGGGCACGAGCGCGGCCTGCGTTCCGGCACGCTGGCCACCCACCAGATCGTGGGTCTGGGCAGGGCGGCCGAAATTGCCCGCGAGGAACAGGCGGGGGAGCACGCGCGCCTGCAGAGCCTGCGTCAACGCCTGCTGGACGGCCTGTTGGCCCTGTCGGACGTGAGCGTGAACGGGCACACCGAACAGTGCGTACCCGGCATCCTCAATCTGCACTTTGGCGGATTGCACGGGGAGGCGCTGAAGGCCTGGCTGGAACCGCATCTTGCCGTTTCCGGGGGGTCGGCCTGTACCTCTGCCCATGTGGCGCCCTCCTATGTCCTGCGCGCCCTGGGGCGCAGTGATGCCGAGGCCGAACGCTCCCTGCGGCTCAGCCTTGGGCGTTTCACCACCGAGGCGGAGGTGGAGCAGGCCATTGCCGTGTTCCGCGAGGCCGTCCCCCGTCTCCGGGCCCTGTCGCCGCGGGCGGGGGATTCGTCCGCCAGCGTGGTCTCGGGTTAACATGGTGGTCTGATGGTGGCTGGCGAGGTGTGGATGGACCGTAATGGTCGTGACCGGGGCAAAGGCGCTGCCTTGCCCGCGCACAGCCCCTACAGCGCGGCCTGCTGGCGGCGTTTCCGCGAGCCCCGGCATGTCGGTCCGCCCGCGCCGGGCCAGGCCATGGTCACTGCCGTAGCCACCGGGCGTGCCGACGACGCGGAGGTTCGATTCTGGCTCCAGCCCCGGCCCAGGGCCGCCTGGTTCCTGGCCCACGGTGGACCGTGGCTGGTGGCGGCGGCCGAGCTCTGCTGTGAAAGCTGGCAGGCGGGGGAACCGGTGCCCGATGCCCACGGTCTCAGCGACAGGCTGGGGGCGCCACCGGATCGCCTGGATGCATTCATTACCGTGGAAGACGCCTGGCAGGCGCTCCTGGCCAGGCTGCAACAACAGACGGCGAACAACGAGGTGTAGACATGTCCATTTCCCTGACCGAATCTGCGGCCCGACGGGTGAGTTCCCACCTGGAGAAACGTGGGCACGGGATCGGGCTGCGCCTGGGGATCAAGAAAACCGGCTGCTCGGGCTGGGCCTATGTCATCGATTATGCCGACGAGCAGGGCGAGAACGACGTGGTGTTCGAAGATCGCGGCGTCAAGGTGATCGTGAATCGGGATCATCTTGGCCATCTGGACGGCACCGAGCTGGATTACGTCCGCGAAGGCATCAACGAGGCCTTCAAGTTCCGCAATCCCAACGTGAAGGACGAGTGTGGCTGCGGAGAGAGCTTCACCGTCTCGTGATCCGCTCACCGGCCCGTTTCGGGCCATGATTCCCTGTTCATTCCGGTATTTGCGTTGCCGTGATGCCCGTCGGCCGAGTACCATAGCCGGCTGGGCCGCTCCGCCCGTTCCCGCCGTGTCGGCGGTCGGGCGGCAGGCAGCGCTTTTTCAGGTGTTTTTTCCAGTCATGACAGGTAGTTACCCAGGAGAATATTGAATGGCCGTGCAGCGCACCCTTTCCATCATCAAGCCCGACGGTGTCGAGAAGAACATCATCGGTGAGGTCTACAGCCGATTCGAGAAGGCCGGCCTCAAGATTGTTGCCGCCCGCATGATGCATCTGAGCCAGACTCAGGCCGAGGGCTTCTATGCCGTGCACAAGGAGCGTCCCTTCTTCGGCGCCCTGGTGGAGTTCATGACCTCCGGGCCGGTGATGGTGCAGGTGCTGGAAGGCGAGGACGCCATTGCCCGCAACCGGGATCTGATGGGCGCCACCAACCCGGCGGAAGCCGAGGCCGGCACCATCCGTGCCGACTTCGCCCAGACCATCGACGCCAATGTGGTGCACGGTTCCGACGGCGAAGACACCGCCCGGACGGAAATCGATTTCTTCTTCAAGCCGGAAGAGATCCACTCCCGCTAAGGCGGGGCATTCCCCTCGCAGGCGAGGGTGGAGCGTAAGCAAGGTGCCGGAACTGCTCAGAAACAATCTGCTCGGGATGGATCGCGCCGGTCTGGAAGCGTATTTCCAGCGTATTGGCGAGAAGCCCTTCCGTGCCCGGCAGATCATGAAATGGATCTATCAGCAGGGAGAAACCGATTTCTCCCGGATGACGGATCTCAGCGTCAAGCTGCGTGATCACCTGATGCAGACGGCCGAGGTGCGCCCGCCCGAGGTGCTGTCCGATCACGTGTCCAGTGACGGCACCCGCAAGTGGCTGATGCGGGTGGACGCAGGCAACTCCGTGGAAACCGTGTTCATCCCGGAAGAGGGGCGGGGTACCCTGTGCATCTCCTCCCAGGTCGGTTGTGCCCTGGACTGCCAGTTCTGTGCCACCGCAGAACAGGGCTTCAACCGCAACCTGACCACGGCCGAGATTCTCGGCCAGGTCTGGTACGTGAACCAGTTGCTCGGGCGTGACGAGCACAACGCCCGTCGACTGACCAATGTGGTGCTCATGGGCATGGGTGAGCCGCTGGCCAACTTCCGCAATGTCATTCCGGCCATCAACATCATGCTCGATGACCTGGCACTGGGGCTGTCCAAGCGCCGCGTCACGTTGAGCACCTCGGGTGTGGTCTCCAATCTGTATCGCTTTGCCGATCAGTCGGAAGCCGCGCTGGCTGTCTCCCTGCATGCACCCTTCGACGAGCTGCGGGACGAGATCGTGCCCATCAACCGCAAGTGGCCGCTGAAGGAATTGATGGCGGCCTGCCGTTATTACATTGAGAAACATCCCGGGCGGCACATTACCTGGGAATACGTGATGCTGGATGGCGTCAATGACAGCGAGGCCCATGCGAAAGGTGTGGCCAGGCTGCTTGCCGGGATTCCATCCAAGGTGAATCTCATCCCGTTCAATCCCTATCCCGGCGCCCGCTATCGTCGTTCCAGCGATGAGCGCATTGCCCGCTTCCGGGAGATACTGCAACAGCGCGGATTCAACACCATCACCCGCAAGACCCGGGGTGATGATATCGATGCGGCCTGCGGCCAGTTGGCAGGTCAGGTCATGGATCGCAGCCGTCGTCAGGAAAGACGGGCGGCTGCCGCGGTGGGAGTGGCCTCATGAAAGTGGTGACAAGACTGCTGTACGTATTGGTATTGCTGTCCCTGCTGGGGGGGTGTGCCGGTAGCGGCCCGGAGCAGCCAAGAACCGACGACGAGGAAGCGGCCCTCAATCATCTCCAGCTGGGTATCCACTACATGCGCCAGGGGCGTCTGAACGCCTCCAAGGATAACCTGGAACGGTCACTGCGCCTGGATAACCGCAACCCGATGACCCACGCCACCATTGCGTTGCTCTACGAGCAGCTCAATGATTTTCGGCTTGCCGAGCGCCATTATCGACGGGCCCTGCGGCTGGACGGGGACGACCCTTCCATTCGCAACAATTACGGCACCTTCCTCTGCCGTCGCGGTGATTACCGGGAAGCGGAAGAAGAGCTGGTGCGCGCGGCCCGCAATCGCCTCTACGAGACCCCGGAAGTGGCATGGACCAATGCGGGAAGCTGTGTCCGGCGCATCCCGGATTATGAAGCCGCCGAATCCCATTTCCGCAATGCCCTGCGCGTTCGCCCCAATTACACCGACGCACTCTGGTCCATGGCGGACATGCAGTACGAGCGTGAGGAATATCTCAGTGCACGTGCCTTTTTCCAGCGCCTGGCGGAACAGGACGAGCTTGAACCGGCCGCGCTGTACCTTGGGGTGCGGATCGAGGACGCACTGGGTGATCGCATGGAAGCCCGACGTCACGCGAATCGCCTGAAGTCCAAGTATCCGGATTCCGAATTCAAGCACAGGCTGGCGGAGTTGGGTTATGACTGATGAGCCTACCCGGAATGACAGGGCGGATCAGGATGAACAACCGCATGGACCCGGCCAGCGACTGAGGGAGCAGCGCGAGTCACTGGGCCTGACCCTGGAGCAGGTAGCGCAGGAGCTGCGTATCCTCAAGGGCGTGCTTCAGGCACTGGAAGAGAATCGTTACGAGGTGCTGGAAGCCCCCATCTTCGTGCGCGGTCACCTGAGGAATTATGCCCGGCTGCTCGATCTCCCGGTGGATCAGATCGTCGCGGCCTACGATGCCACTTTGCCCGCCCATTCCACACCGGAGTTGAGACTGGGACGAAAGGGTGGGCCGGCCATGGACGCTCAGACGCCGGCATGGGTTGCGCCGGTGGCGTGGCTGGTGGTTCTCACCATGCTGGTCATGGGCGGGCTGTGGTGGTACGCCGGCCCCCATCGCGAGACGATCGCCATCGATCAGGAACGGCCCACGCCGGCCGTTGCCGAGGAAACGGTGACCCAGCGGCAATCGTCGCCGCGTGATGAGGGTGATGTCGAGCGTGAAGTGGCAGAGGCGGCGGTCACGGAGACGGAAGGGGCATCCGTTGACGAATTGGCGGACGAGCCGGCCAGCCTGATTGACGAGGGTGATGCCGGCAGGAACGATGCGGATCCGGAGCCCCCCGTGGCACGGGAAGCCGCCCCGGAAACCGCGGAAGAGACCGATGCCGTTTCGCGCCAGGCCGTGGCGATGCCGGCGGAGGTTGACGATGTTGAAACCGTGCCAGCGCCGATTCCGCCCCTGGAAGACGTGGATCCGGCAGAGCGCCGGATTCTGCTGCTGTCACTGGACGACGACTCCTGGCTGGAAATTCATGACGCCGATGACCGCCAGTTGTACTACGGTCTGGCGGTTCAGGGTGAGGATGTCCGCGTGGAGGGGCGAGCCCCCATCAGTGTCTTCATGGGCAATGCGCCGGCGGTGACGATTCAGGCCGATGGTGAAACGGTCGATTTCAGCGCCCGTATCCGGCGCGATAACACCGCGCGCATTCGCGTCGACGCAGGCAACCAAGGGTCCCCAGGCCAGGATTGATCACGGGAATTCCATTCAGTGGATTTCACACCCCGGGGTGTGAATGAGGGAGCAGTTGTGTCCAAGGGTATTCAGGCCGTCAGAGGCATGAACGACATCCTGCCGGAAGAAAGCCCGTTCTGGCAGTATGTGGAAGATGTGGCTCGGTCGGTCTTCGAGGAATACGGTTACAGCGAGATTCGCATGCCGATCGTGGAGCGGACGGAGCTTTTCGTGCGTTCCATCGGTGAGGTCACCGATGTGGTCGAGAAGGAAATGTACACCTTCGAGGACCGCAGCGGTGACAGTCTGACGCTCCGTCCGGAAGGCACCGCCGGCTGCGTGCGGGCCGGCATGAGCCATGGCCTGTTTCACAACCAGATTCAGCGTCTCTGGTACCAGGGGCCGATGTTCCGGCACGAACGCCCCCAGAAAGGGCGGTATCGCCAGTTCCATCAGCTGGGCGTCGAGGCCTATGGCCTGGACGGGCCGGATATCGATGCCGAGATGCTGTTGCTGACCGCTCGCCTGTGGAAGCGGCTCGGGCTTTCCCATGTTCGCCTGCAGCTGAACTCCCTGGGCAACCCCGAGGCCCGGCAGGCTTATCGGGAAAAGCTGGTGGCCTATTTCCAGGGTTACCGTGACCAGCTGGACGAGGACAGCCTGCGCCGTCTGGACAGCAATCCCATGCGGATTCTGGACAGCAAGAACCCGGATCTGGCGGACATCATTGCGGGCGCCCCCAGCATTCTCGATCACCTGGATCCGGAGTCAGAGGCGCATTTCGCCGGTCTTCGCCAGCGACTGGATGCCCAGGGCATCGACTACACGGTCAACCCGCGCCTGGTTCGGGGTCTGGATTACTATTCCCGGACGGTGTTTGAGTGGACAACCGACCGCCTTGGCGCTCAGGATGCGGTCTGCAGTGGCGGACGTTACGATTTCCTGGTTTCGCAGCTGGGCGGGCGGCATGTGCCGGCCGTGGGCTGGGCGCTTGGCATGGAACGCCTCATCGCCTTGCTCGCGCTCGATGAGGCGCCACGGCGTGCCACTCTGCCACATGCCTATCTGGTCATGGTGGGCGAGGCCGCCGAGGACATTGGCTTCGTTCTCGGCGAGCGCTTGCGGGATCAGGTCGCGGGTCTGCGCCTGCTCGCCCATTGTGGTGGCGGGAGCTTCAAGTCGCAGCTGAAGAAGGCGGACCGAAGCGGCGCGGACTTTGCGCTGATTCTCGGTGAATCCGAGGTGGAGAGCGGGGAGGTGGCCGTCAAGCCCCTGCGCAGCGGCGACGAACAGTTTCATTGTAGCCACGAGGCATTGGCGGAATTTCTCGCCGGCCACGTGAATCAATAGCATCGAAAAAAAAAGGCGAGGTCAGTCGTGTTCAGTTCAGACGAAGAAGCCCTTGAGGCGGTAAAAAGCTGGTGGAAGGAAAACGGTGGTTACATCATCGCCGGTCTGGTGATCGGTATTGCCCTGATTGCCGGCTGGCGTTTCTGGCAGGCCTCCCTGGAAAGTGAGGCCCGCGAGGCGTCCGGCCTGTATCAGCGAGTGGCCGTCGCCGCCCAGGCCGGAGACCGTGAACAGGTAATGGGCTTCACCGAACAGCTGCAGAACGACTTCCGTCGCAGTGCCTATGCCAGCCAGGCTTCCCTCCGTGTGGCCTCCATGGCCGTGCAGAACAGTGAGCTGGACGTTGCCGGTGAACAGCTGCGCTGGGTGATCGACAATACCCGGGATCGGGAACTCGAGAAGCTGGCCCGTGTCCGTCTGGCAAGAGTTCTGGTTGCCGGCGATCGTCCTGATGAGGCCCTCGCCGTTCTGGATATCCCCGAGCCTGGCCGCTTCGGGCCCCTGTTTGATGAATTGCGGGGTGATGCGCATTACGCCAAGGGTGACCGTAGCGCGGCACGTGCCGCCTACGGCCGGGCGTTGGCGGCCGACGATGAGCAGTTCGCTGCGAGCAGCGCGCTGGACATGAAGTACCACGACCTGGCGGGTTATGAAGACTGATGCCTAATTCTCAGCGTAGAAAGGATCTGCGATCCCTCATCGCATTGCTGATCGTTCTGTTTGCCGCGGCCTGCGCCCAGAAGGGTGCCATCGAGGAGCCTCGCGAACTGGAATCGTTCGACGCCCGTTATGACGTCAACACGGTCTGGACCCACCGCGCCAGGGGCCGGGCGGAACGCCTGTTCCTCGGTCTGCGGCCGGACACGGATGGTGAGCGGGTCTACGTGGCCGGACACGGTGGTCGGGTTGCGGCGCTGAGCGCGGATCGCGGGCGTACCGTCTGGTCAGTGGATCTGGATGCCGAGCTGGCCGGTGGCCCCCGCTTTGGTGAACGTCTGGTGTTCGTGGGCAGCCTCGACGGGCGCCTGTTTGCGCTGGATGCCGAAGATGGCCGTGAGCGCTGGTCCACCCAGGTGGGCGGCGAGATCCTTGCCGCGCCTGCCGTGAGTCGGGGCTATGTCATCGTCAAGACGGCGGATGGCCGCGTTCGCGGTCTGGCGATCGATGATGGTGCCGAACTCTGGTCCCGTTCGGAAGATCCCCCCGCGCTGAAAATGCGTGGCAACGCCGAACCCATCATCCGCGGTAATCGCGTGCTGGTGGGCTTCGAGAATGGGCGGGTGCGGGCCATCAGCTTCCGTGACGGCCAGAGCCTCTGGGGCGACTCCGTGGGTGTGGCGGCCGGTCGAACGGAACTGGACCAGATCGCCGATATTGCTCCCCTCATGGCCGCCAGCGAGGATATGGTTTACGCCGCCTCCGCTGACGGGCGCCTCGCGGCCATCTCCATGACGGGCAGCCGTCGCTGGGATCGGGACATCGGCAGTCTCGCCGGTCTCAGTATCGATGAGTCCATGCTCTACCTCAGTGATCGCAATTCCGAGATCCATGGTCTTGGGCTCGCGGGTGGTGCCAGTGTGTGGATCCAGGATGCGCTACGTGCCCGCCAGGTGACAGCGCCGGTGGTTTACCGCGATACGGTCGTGGTCGGCGATCTGGATGGTTATGTCCATTTCCTGGATGTTGAGACCGGTGAGCTGGTGGCCCGTACCCGCGTCTCCCGCAAGCGGATCAATGTGGCCCCGGTCATTGTCGGTGATTCCATCGTCGTGCAGGATGGCAACGGCCGTGTGCGCGCCCTGCAACTGCGCGACAGAAACTGAGCAAGAGCCAAAGCCATGCTGCCAGTCGTCGCCCTGCTGGGCCGCCCCAATGTGGGCAAGTCCACGCTCTTCAATCAGCTCACGCGCAGCCGTGACGCCCTGGTAGCAGACTCGCCCGGCCTCACCCGCGATCGCCAGTACGGTATCGGCCGGGTGGGGCCGCGCCCCTTCATCGTCATCGACACGGGAGGCATCGGCGAGGCCGAGCGTCCGGTCGAGGAGCTGATGGAGCAGCAAAGCCTGCGTGCGCTCGAGGAAGCCGATATTGCCATTTTCGTGGTGGATGGTCGCCAGGGCCTGACACCGGCCGACGAGCAGCTGGCGCGCGCCTTTCGCAAGCAATCCAGAACCGTGCTGCTGGCGGTGAACAAGGCCGAGGGCCAGTCGCGGGATGAAGTCACCGCCGAATTTCACGCGCTTGCCCTGGGTGAACCAAGAGCCATTTCCGCCACCCTCGGACGCGGCATCCAGCCCCTGATTGAAGACGCCCTTTCCCATGTGCCCGAACTCGAGGGCGAGCAGGGCTACAACGAGGATGGCATCCGCGTGGCGGTCATCGGCCGCCCCAATGTGGGCAAATCCACACTCATCAATCGCTGGCTGGGCGAGGAGCGCATGGTGGCTTCCGATGAGCCCGGCACCACCCGGGATGCGGTTCGTGTTCCCTTCAGCCGGGACGGCCAGGATTACGTACTGGTGGACACGGCGGGTGTTCGTCGTCGTGCCAGAGTGCATGAATACGTCGAAAAGCTGAGTGTGGTGAAGACCCTTCAGGCCATCGAGGATGCCAATGTGGTGGTGGCCCTGGTGGATGGCTCGGAAGGGATCACCGATCAGGACGCCTCGATCATGGGGCTGGCACTGGAAGCCGGGCGCGCCATGGTGGTGGCCGTGAACAAGTGGGATGGCATTGCACCGGATCGCCGTGAGCGCACCAAGGTGGAGCTGGATCTCAAGCTGCCCTTCCTCGGTTTTGCCAAACAGCACTTCATTTCCGCCAAACACGGCACCGGTGTGGGCGAACTGCTGGGATCGGTCAATGAGGCCTGGGAAGCCGCCAATCGCGATTTGCCCACGCCGGTACTCACCCGCGCACTGGAAGATGCCGTCAGTCGCCACGCGCCACCCCTGATTCGCGGGCACCGCATCAAGCTTCGCTATGCCCATCAGGGTGGCAAGAATCCACCCCTGATCGTGATCCACGGAAACCAGACGGAACGCACCCCGAAGGCCTATCGCCGGTATCTGGAGAACTACTTCCGCCAGACCTTCGATCTCCAGGGTACGCCCATCCAGATTGAATTCCGCAGCACGGAAAATCCCTTCAAGGGCCGGCGTAACAAGCTCACGGATCGCCAGATCCAGAAGCGCAAGCGGCTCAAGCGCCACACCCGTGGCAAGTAGGTCCAATGACCCCGTGATCGTTTCATCCCAATGAACACTCTCATCACCACAAGCCCCTGGAAGCGCCGATGAGCAAGCCCGACGACATCATCATCATTGGCGCCGGCCACAATGGCCTGACCTGTGCCTGCTACCTGGCCAGGGCCGGCCTGCGGGTTCGGGTACTGGAAGCCCGTCACGTGGTGGGCGGTGCCGCGGTCACCGAGGAATTCCACCCGGGGTTTCGCAACTCCACCGCCAGCTACACCGTCAGCCTGCTGAACCCGAAGGTCATTCGTGATCTGAACCTGCATGAGCACGGCCTGAAGATTGTCGAGCGGCCCATGTCCAACTTCCTGCCGCTGGAGAATAGAGATGCCCTGTGCCTAGGGCCCGGCCGCCAGGACACCCTGAATGAAGTGGCACGTTTTTCCAGGCGGGATGCTGGGCAATGGCCGGCCTTCGAGGCCATGCTGGACGGTGCGGCGGCCGCCCTGCGGGACATGATCCTGCAGACGCCACCCAATGTGGGCGGCGGCCTGACCGACCTGATCCATGCCCTGCGCGACGGTCGCCAGTTCGCGCGCATGGACGCGGAAGCGCGGCGTGACCTGCTCGCCCTGTTCACCCGCAGCGCCACCGACATTCTGGATCAATGGTTCGAGTCCGATGCGGTCAAGGCCATTCTTGGCTTCGACAGCATCGTGGGCAATTACGCCAGCCCGGATACGCCAGGATCCGCCTATGTGCTCCTGCATCATGTTTTCGGTGAGGTGAATGGCAAGCCGGGCGCCTGGGGGCATGCCATCGGTGGCATGGGGGCCATTACCCAGGCCATGGCCAGGGAAGCCGAACGGCTGGGCGTGGTCATCGAGATCGAAGCCCCGGTGGCGCGACTGCGCAGCGAGAAGGGGGCTGTGCAGGGGGTGGAACTGGTGGACGGGCGTTTCCTGCCGGCCCGCCGGGTGGCGGCCAATGTGGGGCCGAAACGTCTCTATCTGGAATTGATCGAGGCCGATGACCTGCCGGCGGATTTCCGCCGCCGCATGGAAGGGTTCCGTTGTGCCTCCGGTACGTTCCGCATGAACGTGGCCCTGTCGGAACTGCCCCGATTCACGGCCCGCCCGGAAACCGGTCCGCACCTGTCATCCGGCATCGTGATTGCCCCGTCGCTGCGCTACATGGATCAGGCCTGGCTGGATGCCCGCGCGACGGGCATGGCCAAGCGGCCGGTGGTGGAGATGCTGATCCCCAGCACGCTGGATGACAGCCTTGCGCCGGAGGGCCAGCATGTGGCCAGCCTGTTCTGCCAGCATTTTGCCCCCGAGGGTCCGCCGGGTGGCTGGAGCGATCAGGCCCGGCAGCAGGCCGTGGATGCCATCCTCGATACAGTGAACGAGTTTGCCCCCAATTTTCGCGACAGCATTGTCGGCCAGCTCGCCCTGAGTCCGGCGGACCTCGAGGCCCGATTCGGTCTGGTGGGTGGCGATATCTTCCACGGTGCGCTGCAGCTGGATCAGCTGTATTCCGCCCGCCCGATGCTCGGCTACGGCGATTACCGCGGGCCGATCAAGGGGCTCTATCACTGTGGTTCCGGGGCGCATCCGGGTGGTGGCGTGACGGGGGCACCGGGACACAACGCCGCTCGTGAAATCCTGCGTGATCGCCGCTGGTACGAGCGTCTGGTCTGAGCGGGGCGGGCTTGTTACGGTGGCCTCATCGGCCACGCTATCGATCGCCGTTCGGGCGGCTGCGGGAGGCGTCCATGCTGCGCACCATCAAGGATCAATCGGGGGAGACCTGGGAAGTGGTTCGTGGCCATGAATCCTACGGGGCCATGGTGATCCTGTTCTGTTGCACCCGTGATCAGCGGGTCATGAAGTCCTACATTTTCGCGGACAATGCCCTCGATGCCGACAGCGAAATCGACGGCCTGAGCGACGACGAGCTGCTGCAGCGGCTGGATGAGGCCGAGCCGGGGCCCTGAGAGTGGCGCAGCCGCTTGCTCACCAACCCGCCCCGGCAACCACGCCCGAAGTTCCTCCTCGCTTTTCCGCGACGAACAAAAAGGCCCCGGTGATTTCACCGGGGCCTTTTTGATTTCAGCTTCTGACTGGCGGAGCGCTTACTGCTCTTCGTCCACGCCGTCCGGCTGACCGGATTCCAGTTCGGAATCGGTGGCATCACGGACGCCGGTGACCTTGACGTCGAAATGCAGGGTCTGGCCAGCCAGGGGATGGTTGGCATCGATCAGCACCTTGTCGTCTTCGACCTTGATCACGGTGATGATCTGGGTACCCTGTTCACCGACGGCCTGGAAGCGCATGCCCGGCTCGATCTCGGTGTCGGCCTGGAAGATGTCCCGCGGCACTTCCTGCTGCAGCTCGTCATTGCGCTCACCGTAGCCTTCGGCCGGCTCCACGGTCACGGCGCCTTCCTGGCCCTCATTCCAGCCTTCGATGGCCTTTTCCAGGCCGGGAATGATGGACTGGGTGCCATGCACAAAGGCGAGGGGCTCACGGCCCTCGGAGCTGTCCAGGACATTGCCTTCGGCATCTTTCAGGGTGTAGTCGATCTCGACCACGCGCTTGTTGGCGACTTCCATTGAAACCTCTCGGAATTATCTTTGATTCAGAATGACCAAATAGGGTCTCATCCCCACAGGGCCTGCGTAAAGGCCGGAGTTCACCGTTCGTCAAGATAGCGTCTCAGCATGGCCTCCTTGTCGGCCTCGAGCTGCTTGCTGATGCTCACGGAATAGGGGCTGGCTGCCTGTTCAGGCTGCCTCAGCGCTTCCGGCAGGGCAGCCAGCTGCTTGCGCGCGTGCTCGCGGGTTTCCTCGAGGGTGCCGAGCGCCCCGGCCAGGCGTTCGCCGCCCTCGATGACCGGCTTGAGCAGGGCTTCGCTGCCCTTGATCGGTGCTTCGTCAGCAGCGCATACCCGGTCACCCTGCATGCTGCCACGATGCCAGGAACGCCATACCTGCTTGGCGCCCGGCCAGGTGGCCTTGTCACGCGAGGCCTTCATGCGGGGTTCGCCGGCGAATTCGCTCAACTTGTAGGCAAAGTCGATGTCGGCGGCATCCGGACTCACGGCCCATTCGGTGCCGACACCGAAGCCATCAATGGGTGCGCCTTCCCGCAGCAACTCGGCTATCCGGTACTCGTTAAGAGAGGACGAGGCGAGAATGCGGATATCTTCCAGTCCGGCCGCGTCGAGTTTCTCGCGGGCCTGCCAGGCGAGTTTCCCCAGATCGCCCGAATCCAGGCGAATGGCGGAAACCGGGAGCTTGCCGGGCCCTGGATGGGCCTGGATGAGTGCAATTACCCGTTCCACGCCCCGCAACGTATCCCAGGTGTCCACGAGCAGAGTGGTTTCCGGCCATTGCCGGCAGAACCGTTCGAAGGCCCGCTCTTCATCCTCGAAGGCCTGTACGTAACTGTGCGCCATGGTGCCCATTACGGGGATCCCGTAGCGCATGCCGGCCTCCAGGTTCGACGTGCCGGCAGCCCCGGCGATATAACTGCAGCGGGCCAGTGCCAGGGCGCCATCACTGCCATGGGCCTTGCGGGCGCCGAAATCCATCACCGGGCGGCCGTCGGCCGCCAGCACGATGCGGGCCGCCTTGCTTGCCAGCACGCTCTGGGAGTGAATGCGATTGAGCAGGAAGGTCTCGACCAGTTGCGCTTCGATCAGGGGCGCGCGCACCTGGATGGCTGGCTCCATGGGAAAGGCCACACTGCCCTCCGGCAGGGCGTAGACATCGCCGGTGAAACGCAGGGATGCCAGGCGGCGAAGAAAGTGCTCAGGGAATCGATCCAGCGAGCGCAGCCAGTCAATTTCCCCTTCATGGAAATGGAAACCACTGAGGAAGCGGATGCATTCATCCTGACCGGCGGTCAGCACGAAATTGCGATGAGCCGGCAGCTCACGGAAGAAGAGTTCGAACACGGCCTCTTCTTCCATGGCCTCGGCATCATAGACCGTCGCCATGCTCAGTTCATACAGGTCGGTGAGCAGGGCGCTGGCGGGTCGGTGGGGTGAGAGCGCAGGCTCGGGCATGCCGTGTCCTTTCTTGAGGGGACTTCGGATCGGAAACTCCTGAACTTGGAAAGCTCGGCCTGAGTAGAGGTTCCCTAGACCAGCTCGGCACCGGCGGCACGCATTTCCTCGAGGGCTTCACGGCCCTTGGCGGCGTCCACGGGGCGAGTGGAGGCTCGTAGCAATTTCACTTCGAAGCCGGCCTTGAGTGCGTCCATTACGGTGGCATGAACGCAGACATCCTGTGCCAGGCCACCGATCCACAAGCGGCGGATGCCGCGATCCTTCAACGACTCAGCGAGACCGGTGTCCTCCAGCGCCGAATACTGGTCACGATCCGGCGACTGGCCCTTGGAGATGATTTCCGCATCCGTCGGCAGCGCCAGCCGCGGGTGAAAATCCGCTCCGGGCGTGTCCTGCACGCAGTGCTCCGGCCAGGGACCACCCTGTTCGGAGAAGCTGCAATGGCCGCGAGGATGCCAGTCCCGTGATGCGATCACGGGGATGCCCTGCGAGCGGGCCGACTCGATGGCCTCGTTGAGCCGGGGGATGATCTGATCACCTTCCTCCACGGCCAGGGCACCGCCGGGGCAGAAGTCGTTCTGGACATCCACGATCAGCAAGGCGTCATCTGGCGCATAATCGGGTCGCATGGCGTCCCTCCTGTCAGGGAATCTCATTCGAGGTTCCTTGCCTTACTCACCCCTGAATGTGGGGATGGGACGGGCGTGTATCAAGGTGCGGTTTACGGCCATGGTTTGGGGGTCGTCGGCCGTTCGCGGGCAGGCCGGGGTGGCAATCGCCGGGCGCATCCCGGACAATGTTGCGCTTGCAGGGCGTGTGGGCGTGTAAGACGGCCACCGCCAGTGACCGTCTCATCCAGTCAAGGACAGCAGGAAGCCACGTGAACGTGCCCAGCCAGCCGCCCGCATCCCGCGTCATTGAATTGCCCGACCCGCTTGAAACCTGGTGCGGAGACTCCCTGCCCGGTGTCCGCCTGGTCTGTGAATCCTGGGGTGAGCGCCGGGGCAATGGCGACAACACCATTCTCCTGTTTACCGGGCTGTCACCCAGCGCCCATGCTGCATCAAGCGAACAGGATCCGTCGGATGGCTGGTGGGAAGCCATGGTCGGGCCGGGGAAGCCAATCGATACCAGACGCTTTCACGTGCTCTGCTTCAATTCCCTGGGCAGTTGTTTCGGCTCCACCGGCCCGGCCAGCCCCAGGCCCGGCGGCGACGAGCCCTGGCGCCTGGATTTTCCCGAGTTGCGGGTGGAGGACATTGCGGCGGCCACTCGGGCGGCACTGGATGTCATGGGCATCCGGCAGCTTCACGCCATCGTTGGCCCTTCCCTGGGCGGGATGAGTGCACTGGCCTTTCTGCTGCGCTACCCCGGCAGCGCCCGGCATCTGCTGAGCATTTCCTCCGCCGAGCGGGCCCTGCCCTTCGCCATCGCCGTGCGTTCACTGCAGCGTGAAATCGTGCGCTCGGATCCCGCCTGGCAGGGTGGCCACTACGATTCTGACGCCCAGCCGGCCAGTGGCATGCGGCTGGCCCGCAAGCTGGGCATGATTTCCTATCGCTCCCCCGGGGAATGGACGGAGCGATTCGGCCGCCGCAAGATGGCGGAACCCGATCCCGGGTTCGGGCCGCGTTACGAGATTGAATCCTATCTGGCGGCCCAGGCGGATCGCTTCGTCGGCGGCTTTGATCCCAACTGCTATATCTATCTGTCCCGGGCCATGGATCTGTTCGATGTGGACGACCATGTCCGTGATGGCCAGTCGCCACTGCAGGCCCTGGCGGAGCTGGAATCCGCCGCGGTCGTGGGCGTGGAGAGCGATATCCTGTTTCCCTTGCAGCAGCAGCGCGCACTGGCCGACAATCTGGCTGACGTGGGCGTGGCGACACGTTTTCACGGTCTCGCCTCCATTCAGGGGCACGATGCCTTTCTGGTGGACGACGAACGCTTTGGCCCGGTGATCGCCGATTACCTGGCCGGTATCTGATAGGCAGGGAGTGAAGCATGACCACCGAATACGCCGTCGACCAACGCGCCCCGCGGCCCGCGGAGGACTTTCCAGGAGCCCGAGCCCTGATCGATGGCGTCAGTGAAGCGGCGGCCCTGAACGACCCCGATGCCATCACCGAAGCGGTCAAGAATCGGCTGTGCCGACTCATTTCTTCCCCGGAATTCCAGTTGCCTGCCAGTTTCCTGGAAGCCGAAGAGGATCATTACGCCCGCCGCCTGGTGTACCGCGCTCCCGATGATCGATTCTCCATTGTCGCCATGACCTGGGGCGTGGGGCAGGGTACGCCCCTGCATGATCACTCCGGTCTCTGGTGCGTGGAGGGCGTCTGTCACGGCCGTATTCGCATTGAACAGTATTCCCACCGGGAAAGCCGCGGTGACCAGGATCGCTTTCGACTGGAAGAAGTCGTGACGTCCGAGGTGGGCGGAGCCGGTTGCCTGATACCACCCCATGATCATCATCGAATCCTCAATGACCGGGAAGATGATGTGGCCGTGACCCTGCACATCTATGGCGGCGAGATGAATTGCTGCAATGTCTTCCTTCCCCGGAGTGGTGACTGGTATCAGCGGGAACGCCGCAGCCTGAGCTACGATTGACGGCGGGACCGGGCCACTTTCCCGGAGGTGCCATGACAGCGGTTCGCCCCCTGCATGCCCTGACTGCCTATTGCCTGGCGCTGGTGCTTGGCCTGATTCTGCTGGTTCTGGGCGAAGCCCTGGGCGGCGTGGCCTCCGCACTGGGTCGCGTGGGTGGCATGCAGATTGGCAGTCTGCTGGCCATCGTCCTGGTGGTCATCCTCGGCAGCCTGGGCTGGCGCCACAGTCTCGGCCTGTATGCCTGCCACCATCGGGCCGTGGCCGGCAGTCTGCTCATCGGCCTTGCCCTGTCGCTACTGATCGCCGCCACGCTGGCCCACCTTTACCGCCTTGGTGAAGCCGAAGAGCACGCGCGTGCCGTTGATGAAGTCCTGCGTGAGACCACACAGCGCATCGGGCCACTGGGTCTGGCCATGGTGGTGGTGATTCTGGCGCCCCTGGCTGAAGAGCTCCTGTTTCGCGGCCTGATTCTGCGTGGCATGCTGGCGCGCTTTCCGCCCTGGGCGGCGATTCTGATCAGTACGGCGCTGTTTGCCATGTTGCACGGCCATCCGGTGCACGCCACCATCACGGCCGTACTGGGTCTCGCCTGCGCCCTTCTGGTCATTCACGGTCGCAGTATCTGGCCCGCCATCGCCCTGCATTGTGCGTACAATGGCACCACACTGGGGCTGGACCATCTCGGGTTTTCAGAACCCCTGTCCCTCTGGACGATTCCCCCCGCATTGACCATCATGGTGATCGGGGTATTCTTGATTCGCCGGCAGCAGTCAGGCAAGCCCGGCTAAGGAGCGGCAAATGGCCATCTGGTCCGTGCATGAGTACAGCGGCAGTTTTCACTCGGAACCCGGCGAAACCCTGCTGGTGGATGATGAACTGATCGATGAAGTGGATATGTCCACCGGCGATCCCATCGCCATCCCCACGCCCCGTCGCCAGGTCATGGAAGCCGTGCATCGGGAGATTCGCCGCAGCTGGGTCACCGGCGGCGTCGTTTTCCAGGCCTACGAGCTGGACGACAGCGACGTTGCAGAGGCGGCCGATGATCCGGGGCCGGAGACGGTAATCAGCCTGCTCTGGAGCCTGGCCGACAATCAGGATTTGCCCAGTGACATCGCCGGCTGCTCCATCGCCTGGCTGGCCGATGAACGTGTCTGGCCCGAAACCCGGCAGCAGTTCGGAGACGCCGTCTACCGTGCGCTCAAGGAGGGGGGCGTTCTGGGGGATGGCCTGGCCGAAGATCAGGCCGAGCGCATGACCGGCGAATACCTGGATGCCCTGTTCGAAGAAGCCGGCGACGAGGATGTCTTCCTGTTCGGTCTCGATCCCGGCTTTTCCTGCTGGTTCTGTGACGGCGAATACGATATCGCCTACGCCATCATCAATCTCGATGCCGGCTGGTTCGGCCTCTTCCTCGCCACCGACAGCGAGGATTGACGCCAATACCCTGAGCCGCAAAACGCACGCAGATAAAGAAGCGAATTAGCCACAGATAAAGTGTTCCCTGGCACTTCAATTGCGAATCATCTGTGTCCATCTGTGTTTATCTGTGGCTAATTCATTTTCATTTCCTTATTTCGCGTCTATTTTGCGTCCATTTCGCGGCGCTTTTTTCATCACTCCGCGTTTTCCCGGCGATCGAGGGGCGATTCGTCGATCAGGAAATAGCGGGGGTTGACCATGGTGTTGCCCAGTGACACCGACCAGTGCAGGTGCGGGCCGGTGACGCGGCCGGTCATGCCGACGGTTCCCACCAATTCCCCGGTGTCCAGTTCATCGCCGACCGATACCTTGATCTCGTCCATGTGAGCAAACATGGAGATCAGGCCTTCGCCGTGATCGAGGAAGACGGTCTTGCCGTTGAAGTAGAAATGGCCGGCCTCGATCACCTGGCCCGGGGCGGGGGCGTAGATGGGGGTACCGGTGGCGCCGCGGATATCAATGCCGCTGTGGGGATTGCGGGGCTGGTCATTGATGTAGCGCTGGCGGCCGAAGGGACTGGTCTCCACGTTTTCCACGGGCAAAGCAAAGGCCAGTGGTACCGAGTCGGCCTCGCTGTGTGTGGCCAGGGCGCGCCGAATCCGGGGCCGTTCCTGATTGATTCTCTCCAATGCCTCCGCGTCCGGTGTGACCAGGCGTTCATCGGCAATGGTGATACGGGATTCCGCATATTCCTTGGGCTCGACATGGAAGCGCTTCTGCAGGGATTCGCCATCGGGGAAGCGAACCTCGAAGCGCTGTTCCCCGGGTGACGTGCCCAGGGGGATGCCGAGAATGGCCCGGTAATCATCTCCGTTGGGCACCACCAGGCCCTGGCGATCCCGGTAGCGAACCTCGGGGCGGCCGCCACGGTCACCGGGCAGGTCGATCACCGCGACACCGCCGGGAACCGGCTTGTGGCGGGGTAGCTCATGGGCGGTGGCGGCCGCGGCCGCGACCACCGTCAGCAGCAGGGTAACGGCGGAGAACATCCGTTTCATCATCATGAATTTTCCTTGTCCTGATCCTGATCCACGGTTATGACATGGGCGCTGATTCGGCCTCTGGCCAGCCGGGCGGTGATCTCGTCCCCGGCCATCACCTCGCCAGCACTCCGGATGATACCGCCATCCGGCCGCTGCACAATGGCATAGCCCCGGTCGAGGGTGGCCAGCGGGCTGACGGTGTTCAGGGCCCGGGCACTGCTCTGCAGGCGCTGCCGCCGATCCTGCAGCCCGTGCTGCATGGCCTGCCCCAGTCGGCGACGAATCTCCGCCAGGCGGTCACGGCGGCGTTGGAGATGCTGGCCGGGGTTGGCGGCCCGCAATCGCTGACCGAGGTGATTCAACTGCCGGGCCTGATGATCCAGCTGACGCCGGACAAGGCGTGTCAGGCGCAGGGCCATCTCGTCCAGGCGCTGCCCCTGTTGCTGCAGTTGTTGCCCGGGGTGGCGCAGGGCAAGACGACGCCTGAGGCCGCGATAGTGTTCGCGGGCCCGTTGCAGGTGCCCGTTCACCGCCAGCATCATGCGCTGGGTCTGACGATCAAGACGCTGACGCCACTCGCCGGCATCCGGGCTGACGGCCTCAGCGGCGCCAGTGGGTGTTGGCGCGCGGTGATCAGCGGCAAAATCGGCAATGGTGAAATCCACTTCATGGCCCACCCCGGCCACCACGGGGATCGGGCAGGCGCGCAGGGCGCGGGCCACGCACTCTTCATTGAAGGCCCACAGATCCTCAAGCGAGCCCCCGCCACGGGCCAGAATGAGCACATCGCACTCGGCCCGTCTTCCGGCCACGGCAAGCATGTGGGCAATCTTCTGCCCGGCACCCTCGCCTTGCACGGGGACGGGGTAGACAACGACCTCGGCCAGGGGAAAGCGCCGCTTCAGGGTGGTGAGAATGTCGCGAATGGCCGCGCCGGTGGGGGAGGTGATAACGCCGATTCGTTCCGGCATGGCCGGCAGTGGACGCTTGATGGCCTCGTCAAACAGGCCTTCGGCGGCCAGTTTCTGCTTGAGCTCCTCGAATGCCCGCTGCAAGGCCCCCAGGCCGGCGGGCTCCATGGCTTCCACCTTGAGCTGGAACTCACCACGTGCCTCGTACAGGCCGATGCGGGCCCGAACCAGAACCTTTTCCCCGTTCTCCGGCCGGAAGCGCATGCTGCGCTGCTGGGGCCGGAACATGGCGCAGCGAACCTGGGCCGAGGCATCCTTCAGGGAAAAATACAGATGGCCTGAAGCGGGGCGGGCCAGATTGGAGATCTCGCCTTCGATCCACAGGGCCGGAAAGCCCTGTTCCAGGGCAAAGCGAACCTCCCGGTTCAGGCGGGAGACGGTCCAGATTTCCGCCGGGTCCGGCGGTTGCAGCAGTGATCGGCTCATTTCGTCAGTTTACCATTGCCGTGATCGGACTACGGCGCCTGCCGCCAGCGCAAGGCCGGTGGGAGCGCGGATCGCCGCCTTTACCCCATGCCGCCAGGACGCGTATAATTCGCCGATTAACTTTCTCGCTGGTGGTCCCGCCGCCGGTTCAATCGACACAAGTTTCGGGAAATTGCACCCATGTCGATCCGCATCGCCGAAGAAGCCCTCACCTACGACGACGTTCTGCTGCTGCCCGCACATTCCGAGGTTCTGCCGCACCAGGTCAGCCTGGGCACGAAGCTCACCCGCGACATCACGCTCAACATTCCGCTGGTTTCCGCGGCCATGGACACGGTCACCGAAGGCCGTCTTGCCATCGCCCTGGCCCAGGAAGGCGGCATCGGCGTGATTCACAAGAGCATGTCGCCGGAGGCGCAGGCCGCCGAGGTTCGCCACGTCAAGAAATACGAAAGCGGTGTCATCAAGGATCCCATCACGGTCAGCCCCGATCGCAGTATCCGCGAGGTCATGGAACTGACCCGTCGGCATGGTATCTCCGGTGTGCCGGTGGTGGACGGTGAAGAGCTGGTGGGCATCGTCACCAGTCGCGATCTTCGTTTCGAGACCCGGTACGACGCTCCGGTCACAACCATCATGACCGGCAAGGACAAACTGGTGACGGTCAAGGAAGGGGCCAGCCGGGAAGAGATCCTTGAGAAACTGCACGAGTTCCGAATCGAAAAGGTTCTTGTGGTCAGTGACGATTTCAAGCTGCGCGGCATGATCACCGTGAAGGACATACAGAAGGCCACCGATTTCCCCAGCGCCTGCAAGGACGATCAGGGTCGCCTGCGCTGTGCCGCGGCCGTGGGAACCGGCGGCGATACCGACGAGCGTGTTGAGCGCCTGGTGGCCGCCGGAGTGGACGTGATCGTGGTGGATACCTCCCACGGTCACAGCAAGGGTGTGCTGGATCGGGTGGCGAGCATCAAGAAGCAGTATCCGGAGGTACAGGTCATCGGCGGCAATATCGTGACCGCCGAGGCGGCGAAGGATCTGGTCAAGGCCGGTGCGGACGCCGTCAAGGTGGGTATCGGACCCGGCTCCATCTGCACCACCCGCGTGGTGGCCGGTGTGGGTGTGCCCCAAGTCACCGCCGTGGCCAATGTGGCCAAGGCCCTTGAAGGCACCGGCGTTCCCCTGATTGCCGATGGCGGTGTGCGCTTCTCCGGCGATCTGGCCAAGGCCATTGTGGCCGGTGCCCACAGCATCATGATCGGCGGCCTGTTTGCCGGCACGGAAGAATCACCGGGCGAGGTGGAGCTCTACCACGGTCGTTCCTACAAGGCCTACCGCGGCATGGGTTCCATGGGAGCCATGTCGTCCCGTCACGGCTCTTCCGATCGTTATTTCCAGGACAAGACCGAGGAAGTGGAGAAACTGGTGCCGGAAGGTATCGAGGGCCGGGTGCCCTACAAGGGCCCGCTGGGAGCCATCGTGCACCAGATGATGGGGGGACTGCGCGCCAGCATGGGCTACACCGGTTGCGCCACCATCGAGGAAATGCGCACCAAGCCACAGTTTGTGAAGATCACCGGTGCCGGCGTCAAGGAATCTCATGTCCACGACGTCACCATCACCAAAGAAGCCCCGAATTACAGAACGGAATAATTCAGGAGCAGGGAGCAGGGAGCAGGGAGCGAAAACCGACAGACTTGCCAAAGTGGCACTGTTGGGCCTTTTGCTCCTTGCTCCTTGCTCCTTGTTCCTGATTTCCAAAAGGAAATCCAGCCATGCGCGACATCTATGCCCATCGAGTCCTGATTCTCGATTTCGGATCCCAGTACACCCAGCTTATCGGTCGTCGTGTGCGCGAACTGGGAGTGTACTGCGAGATACATGATCCCGAGATGGGTGATGAGGCCATTCGCGAGTTTGGCGCCAGTGCCGTGATTCTTTCCGGTGGCCCGGCTTCCGTGACCGAACAGGATACGGCGCGCGCACCGGCGGCGGTGTTTGAACTGGGCGTGCCTGTGCTGGGGATCTGTTACGGCATGCAGACCATGTCCGCCCAGTTGGGTGGCCGTGTCGAATCCAGCGATGAACAGGAGTTCGGCTACGCCCGGGTGAGGGTGAGTGGCAAGAGTCGTCTGCTGGAAGGGATTGAAGATCATGTTGAAAGCGGCGGCATCCCCAGTCTGGACGTCTGGATGAGCCATGGTGACCGGGTGGCGGAATTGCCGCCGGGCTTCGAGGTGGTGGCCAGCTCCGAGAATGCCCCCTATGCCGTGATCAGCCACGAAGAAAAATGCTTCTATGGCATTCAGTTCCATCCCGAGGTGACCCACACCACCCAGGGCGGTCGCATCCTGGAGCGTTTCCTGCACGACATCGCCGGCTGTGCCGCTGACTGGCAGTCCGACAACATTATCGAGACCCAGGTCAGTCAGGTGCGTGAACAGGTGGGGCATGATCACGTGTTGCTGGGGCTGTCCGGCGGCGTGGACAGCTCCGTGGTGGCCGCTCTGCTGCACAAGGCCATTGGTGATCAGCTCACTTGCGTATTCGTGGATACCGGGCTGCTTCGCCTGGGCGAGGGTGATCAGGTCATGGCCACCTTTGCCGAGCACATGGGGGTTCATGTCATCCGCGTGGATGCCGAGGATCGTTTCCTCTCCGCCCTCGAGGGCGTTGAAGACCCGGAAGAGAAGCGCAAGATCATCGGCCGCACCTTCATCGAAGTCTTCGACGAGGAAGCCGCGAAGATCGAAAACGTGAAATGGCTGGCCCAGGGCACCATCTATCCGGACGTGATTGAATCCGCCGGCTCCAAGACCGGCAAGGCCCAGGTCATCAAGTCCCATCACAATGTGGGTGGCCTGCCCGAGCACATGAAGCTCAAGCTGATCGAGCCCCTGCGTGAACTGTTCAAGGACGAAGTCCGGCGCCTGGGCGTGGAACTGGGCCTGCCCCATGACATGCTCTTCCGGCATCCCTTCCCTGGCCCGGGCCTCGGTGTGCGCATTCTGGGTGAAGTGAAGAAGGAATACGCTGACATCCTGCGCAAGGCTGATGCCATCTTCATCGAAGAGCTCTGGAATCACGACCTCTACAACAAGACCAGCCAGGCCTTTGCCGTCTTCCTGCCCGTGCGTTCCGTGGGCGTCATGGGGGACGGTCGCCGTTATGACTGGGTGGTGGCCCTGCGTGCCGTGGAGACCATCGACTTCATGACCGCCCGCTGGGCCCATCTGCCCTACGATTTCCTGGACCACGTCTCACGCCGCATCATCAACGAGGTCAGGGGCATTTCCCGGGTGACCTACGATATCTCCGGCAAACCGCCGGCGACCATCGAATGGGAGTAGGCTGATCGGACAAGCCTGTCCGATCAGCCCTCGTAATCGTAGTCGTAATCGACGGGTGCCATAATCTTTCGACAACGACAACGACAACGACAACGACAACGACAACGACAACGACAACGGATTTTCTGTCACGGAGTCGAAGATTGAATCCCGGCGATCCCATCGACCAGCACTGGATGCAGCATGCTCTCAAGCTGGCCCGCCATGCCGAGGCCGCGGGCGAAGTGCCGGTCGGTTCGGTAATCGTCCAGGATGGCGAGGTTATCGGTGAAGGTTGGAATGCCCCCATCAGCCTGCACGATCCCACCGCCCACGCCGAGATTGCGGCACTCCGGGCAGCGGCCGCGAGGCAGGGCAATTATCGCCTCGGGGGTGCCACGCTCTACGTCACACTGGAACCCTGCAGCATGTGTGCCGGTGCCATCATCCATGCACGCATTGCCCGGGTGGTGTTCGGGGCAGCGGATCCCAAGACCGGTGCGGCGGGCAGTGTGTTCGACATACTGGGTACCGACCGGCTCAATCACCGGGTCGAAGTCGAGGGCGGGGTCATGGCCGAGGAATGCGGCCGGGTGCTGCGTGAATTCTTTCGGGCGAAACGGGCGGCCGGCCGAAACGGGAGTGATCAGCCGGACTGATCGTCCGTTTCACTTTCTTCCTCGCCTTCCACCAGCGTTTCCGCTTCACCGTTTTGCGGCATCAGCCAGGCCAGGATGTCGTAGTAGCGCCGGATATTGTCCACATAAATGACCGGTTCCCGGCCACGGGCGTAACCATAGCGCGTCTGGGTGTAGTACTGACGCTGGCTCAGCAATGGCAGATGATCCCGAACGTCCAGCCAGCGATCCGGGTTGGCGCCGTGCTGTTCGGTGAGGATGCGGGCGTCCATGAGGTGATAGAAGCCCACATTGTAGGCAGCCAGGGCCATCCAGGTCCGGTCGGGCTCTTCGATATGGTCGGGCATGCGATCATGAACCCGGTTGAAGTAGCGTGCACCGCCGAAGATGCTCTGGCGAGGATCGATCCGATTGGTGACGCCCATGTCGCCAGCCGTGCGCTGGGTCAGCATCATGATGCCGCGCACGCCAGTGGGTGAGACAGCGCGCGGATTCCAGTGGGATTCCTGGTAACCGATGGCCGCCAGCAGGCGCCAGTCCAGATCATAGTCGTCCGCGGCGGTCTCGAACCAGTGTCGATAGGTCGGCAGGCGGTTGTCGATGTGGCGCATGAAGATGCGTGTGCCCACGTAATCGAAACGCTCGGTATGACCAAAGTGCCGGTCCCGAATCTGCGCCAGGGTACCGCGTCGTTCCAGGCGTGCCAGAAAGTCGTCGGCCGCCCGCCGTAGGGAATCATCCATGCCGGGTGGAAAGGCCCAGGCGATGGGCTCCGGTTCCGCCAAATCAAAGGCAGCGCGCAGTTCCGGGTAATAGCGGCGGTTCATCTTGAGATCCACCGAATCCGCAATGGTGTAATCCAGTTCCCGGTCAGCGACCTGAATCAGCAGATCCTCGCTTTCCAGGCCGTCCACTGCCTCCCAGGCCAGATCCGGATAGTCCTGCGCCAATTTCTTGAGCGTCTCCTCGTGGCTGCTGCCGGCCACCACCTTGAGAACACCGTCCAGCTCATCCAGAGCCCGGGGAGCCGGATTGCCGAATCGATAGACCAGCTGCTGGGTAACTTCGTGATAGGGTGCCCCGAATCGAATCCGTTCCTGACGATCGTCGGTGACTGACAGGCCGGCAGCGGCCAGATCGGCCTTTCCCTGCTCCAGCTGGCTGAACATCGCCCCGAGGCCATCGGGTACGGTCACCCGCAGTTCGACGCCCAGATGATCCGCGAACAGGCGTACCAGGTCATATTCCAGTCCGGTGGGCTCCTCCGGGCCCAGGTAGTAGGTGGTGGGGCTGTTGCGCGTCAGGACATGCAGCTCACCACGGGCCTGTACCTGCTCCAGCAGGGATGGAGGCAGGGAGCAGGTGCCCAGGATCAGGGCCAGTCCGGTGGCGATGATGGCGCGCATGCCTGTGTGAGTGCTCCTTTTCCGAATACGGACTTATGTAATAACCCAGGGGCGGAGAGACGGATATCATTCGCGCCAGCCCCGGTCCTTTGTTAGAATCTGCGGCTTCCGGTTGCCGTCCTCAACCCCCTGATTGGGGGAGGATGACCATATTGTCCCCCGAAGCGGGGGCTGCCCGCTACTTCCCGCGATTGTCGGGGCAGGCGCACCGACCAACGGCGACGCCAGCGGGTGACTTGCGGTTTTTGGACAAATGTTTTCCGGAGAGGTGCCAGAGCGGCCGAATGGGGCGGTCTCGAAAACCGTTGACCCCTCGCGGGGTCCGAGGGTTCGAATCCCTCCCTCTCCGCCACACAAGGAAAGCCACCCAATCGGGTGGCTTTTTTTGTGTGGCGGGGAGGGAGGCCCGATGAGAACCCTTTTCGAACAAATCGCCGGGAGCGATTTGTCGCGTAGCGCGCATGCGCGGAGCCCGGAGCGAAGCGGAGGGCCAGGCGCAGGGATGCGCCTGGCAATCCCCACGGTCGAGCAGGCACCAGGTGAATAACCAGTACGGCGCACCGGGTGGCTTTTTTTTGGGTTCTTCGCGGAAAAGCGGGGGGGGGCGCCGAGCGGTTAGGGGCGTCGGGTTGGTGGGAGCGGGCAGTGGTTCCCCTTACGCTTCCGGTCACGCCCCCACCAACCCGCCGAATCACCGCTCTGGAAAGGGTCTTGGTGGCCCTGCCCAGAACCGTGGGAAACAGGGATGTTTCCCTCGAGCCTACAGGGACGTATTCACGGCGCGTTCTGGGCAGGGCCACCAAGACCCGCCCCGGCCACCACGCCCGAACTTCCTCCCCGCTTTTCCGCGAAGAACCTTTTTCGTGTGGCGGAGAGGGAGGCCCGATGAGAACCCTTTTCGAACAAATCGCCATTCCTACCACCCCTTCGGTCAGTGGCGGTAGGAATACGAACCATCAGCTATGCTGTCTGTCACAGTTCACAGGTTCTTGCGATCCTGCATTTTCCCCTCGAATCCATTTCAGAATAAAAATCAGGAGGTTGCACCATGAAAACCGCATTGCGGAGTTCCTTGCTGCTGGGCCTGTCGACGGCGATCGCCCTTGCGGCCGGCCAGGCCCAGGCCAGGGAAGTGGTGGCATCAAGCATTGGAACCGAATACGAGCAGATTCGCCTGGTCAAGCTGGTGGACGGTCTCAGCCATCCCTGGGCTGTTGGTTTCCTGCCGGATGGCCGTTTTCTCGTTACCGAGCGTCCCAACGGCCTGTACCTGATCGAAGAGGGCAAGAAGACGCGGGTGGAAGGTACGCCGGAATTCTTCGCGACCAATCAGGGCGGCATGCTTGATGTGGTGGTCCACCCGGATTATGAGAGCAATGGCTGGATCTATCTGACCTACTCCAAGGGTGATTCGGACGGCACCGTCCCCGCCCTGGCGCGTGGCCGCCTGGAGGGCAATCGACTCGTGGACGTGGAAGCATTGTTCGAATCCAATGAATACACCTCTCCCGGCCGCCATTACGGCTCCCGGATCCTGTTCCTGGACGATGGCACCCTGATGATGACCATCGGGGATCGGGGGGCTGAGCCGCCACGGGCACAGGACACCCTGGATCATTCCGGCACCGTTGTGCGCCTGAACGATGATGGCAGTGTGCCTGACGACAACCCCTTCGTCGGCGATGACGACTATGCGCCGGAAATCTGGTCCTACGGCCATCGCAACATCCAGGGTATCGTCCAGCACCCGGAGACGGGGCTGATCTGGGCTACCGAGCACGGCCCCCGCGGTGGTGACGAGCTGAATCTGATCGAGCCGGGCAAGAACTACGGTTGGCCCACCGCCACCCTTGGACGGGATTATCGCACCGAGGACAAGTTCCCCCACGCTGAAGCCCGTCACCGGGAAGGCATGGTGGACCCGGTATTCGAATTCCTCCCCACTCTGGCACCGTCCGGCCTGGCCCTGGTTCATGGTGATCGCTTTGCCAACTGGGAGGGCAATCTGCTGGCCGGTGGCCTGCGTCCCCAGAAGATCCTGCGCCTGGTGATCGAGGATGAAACCGTCGTACACGCGGAGGAATTGCTGCGTGAACGGATCGGTCGCATCCGCGATGTCCGGCAGGGCCCGGATGGGTACATCTACATCGTGAACGACATGTCGGATGCCGCTTTGTACCGGATCGAGCCGGCCCGATAAACCTGGCGGGCAGAAGTGAAAAGGGCGCACCCCGAGGGTGCGCCCTTTTTTACCTCGGGCAATGGCTTGCCCGACTGTCTCGAGGTTTCAGAAGCGATAGCTTGCGGCCACGCTCATGAAACGCCCGCGCGGGTCGTGGTTTCTCAGGTCATAACCCCAGATGTTGCCACGCTGGAAGGGCGGATCCTCATCCAGCAGATTATGCACTCGGCCCATGACGTCGAAATTCTCGGCAACACGCCAGCGTACTGAGGCATCGAGTACCGTCCAGGAGCTTACGCTGCGATCCGGAAGGACATTATGCAGGCCGAATCCATCGAAACGCTCGCTGTAGGAACCCACATGGCGGAGACCCAGGGTCCAGCCCCATTGGGACGTGTCCCAGTTGAGGCGTGACACAGCGCGCAGTTTGGGCCGCTCGAACGTACCAGCCAACTCGCGGACGGGATCCGTTTCCCGTAGCTGGCGGTCGAAGCTGAGCACATAGGTGGCGGAAGTGTTGAGGCTCATTGCGCCGCCAAACTGCTCCCACTGAATGCGTACATCCAGGTCCACACCATCGGTTTCCTGCATGCCGAAGTTCAGGAAGGTGTCGTTGATGAAATCGATGCGCCCGGGGATACCGTCGGCCTGCTCCTGGGCCGTGGGATCCAGGCGCACTACACGACCGGGGAACTGATTCTCGTTGTCCAGGATGAACTGGGTGTCGGAGGCAATCAGGTTCTCGTGCCGGATTTTCCAGTAGTCAAGGCTCACCGACATCCAGTCCAGCGGCTCCGCGACGATACCGAAGTTGAGGCTTTCGCTGGTTTCCGGCTCCAGGAAGGGGTTGCCCTCGAAGCGGACAATATACTCGGTCGGCCCGCAATCCTGGTCATCACCCGTCAGTTCACAGCGAGTGGTGTCCACCAGAATGGGGCTTTCCTCCGTGGCTCCCAGCCCGATCTCGGGAATGCTCGGGGCACGGAAGCCCTCGGAATAACTGGCACGGAAGCCAAGGCGTTCCGTGGGCTGATAGCTGATCCCGATTCTCGGGTTCGTGGTGGTACCGAAATCGGAGTAGTCATCATGCCGCATGGCCAGCTGGATATTCATGTTCTCCATGACCGGCAGGGCAGTCTCCACGTAAGCGGAGGTGATATCACGGCCACCTTCCGCCTGGGTGGCTTCGGTGCCGATGATCTGGCCGGTCCGGAACTGGTAATCGGGAATGTCCCGGATGAACTCATCCCGGTACTGAAGGCCAGCGGCCAGACCAATGCGTCCACCCGGCAACAGACCGAACTGGCCACTGACGCCGGCATCCAGGAAGGATTGCCGTGAAACACCGGTGCGTGTGGTCCGGGTCGAAATCCGGTCGATGACTTCCTGATCATTGGGTTCTGCCCCAAAGGGGTTGTAGCTGAAGTCATCCAACGCTGCCTGGGCATCGTGGAGATTGATAAAGCCGCTCACCCCATGCTGTTCGGCAGCATGCCGTGTATAACCCGCAGCCACGTCGTAATCCCAGTCCGGGTTGGCAAACAGGCCGGTCACACCGATCACTGCACGCAGACTGGTATGGTTTTGGTGCTGGACTCGCGGGCCGGCATCCGTGAAGCGATAGCGGGCGCGCACGTCCTGATCAAAGGGGTTGTCAGGGTGATCTTCCGAGATGAACAGTTCATCCACGCTCGGTGTGGCAGCGCCCACGATCTCGCTATTCCGGTGATGGGCCCAGAACTCGCCATACATCATGGCATTGGCGCTCAGGTCGTACTCAGAGACGTGGAAAAGACTGGTTCGCTCTGAATTGGGACGCAGCTGCATGTCCGGCGAGTAATCGAACAGGCAAAGCTCACCGCTGGCATTCAGCCGATCAGCAGGGCAATCCGGGTCTGGCTGGAACTCTTCGTCATCCAGCAGGAAATAGGCGCCGGGATTGGAGCCGAGGCTCGAACGGAAATCGAGTCCATCCGGATGCAGCGTGGTCTTGTTTGCACTCTGGGAGTACTCACGATCCTTCTTCCAGATCGCGCCGCGGCTATACCAGTCCAGAGTCGTGGTAAAGCGACTCTCCCCGCCGGCTGAACCCCACACCATGCTGATGCGGTCTTCCTGGGCGTCGCTGCTTGAGGAGATGCCGGTATTGGCATGAATCTCCGCGCCCTGCATGTCGTTGCGCAGGATGATGTTGATCACACCTGCAATGGCGTCCGTGCCATAAATCGCCGAGGCGCCATCGCGCATGACTTCGACGCGTTCGATGGCGGCGAAGGGGATGGTGTTCAGATCCACGGCCGACGTGGTGATGCCTTTTGCAAACGGGGAGTTGGCCGTTCGGCGGCCATTGATGAGAACAAGCGTTGCATTGGCTTCAAGGCCGCGAAGTGCTGCGGCTGAGGTATCCGGGCCGGTATCATCATTGGAATCCCCGGTTTCTGTGAAACTGCCCGCCCCCAGGGCAGGGATCCGCTGAAAGAGATCCTGTGTGGTCTGGATGCCTTCTCGTTCCATCTGTGCCCGATCAATGGTCGTAATCGGACTGATCTCCTCCATCTCCAGTCGTGACAGTCGCGTACCGGTGATAATGACGCGATCCAGGTCGCGGGCTTCGGTTTCGTCTGCAAGCGCCGTTGTGGATGTGCCCGTTCCGGCGAACACTATCCCAATAGACGCGGCAAGCAATAGCTTCCCTCCAAGGTGCGAGTACATACCCTCTGCTCCTTAATAGTCCATGTTAGTGATTGTTGATGCGAGTTGTTGCCTTCAGTAATGGCCGTAACAGGGCAAAATTTCAGGCAACAGTCCTATAAGATGGCAGAGGAATTCCGGCATGCAAGTTGGAATGATGGGATACCTTGTCGTCGTATCAGTGATACTTGTTTTATGTTTAATCGTATCGGGCAGACATTGTTCTTTTTGATATCTTGAATCGAGTGGTCAAGCGTGTCTTTGTCGTTTCGATAAGGCCGGGCCAAGCAGAAAGCTCAGCGATGAAACACCCAGCAACCAGAAAAAGGAAAGCATCGCCAGCTCTTCCATGTGAAGGCCACCATCCAGCATTGAACCCATGAGCCACGGCGAGGCGGCTGTGGAGAATACCATCAAGGACGTGTAGATCGAGCGGATGCTGCCCAGGTGACGGGTGCCGTACATTTCCGCCCATATTGCCGCAACAATCGTGGCGCTGGTACCTGCTGTCAGCCCGAACAATGCCATATACAACGGCATCCACCAGATGCTGTTGCCAAGCCAGATGACGATCATGCCGCCGGCAAGTGGAAGAAGGTAGAAAGGCAGCAGGCGTCGTGCAGTGATTCGGTCGGTGAGATAGCCAGCTGTCATGAGACCGGTGAACTGAGTTGCGGCGAACACGGCAAAGCATGCCGCCAGCCACTGCAATGGCCATGTTTTTGCCTCCGCCAAATGAACCTGGTGAAAGAAAAAGCCGGTGACATAAAATGCCGGGCTCAGGATGATTGGCATCAGTAGCCAGAAGCGTGCATCCGTGAGTACGTCCGAGACTGCCCACTGCCTTTGTGAAGCCCTGTGCCCGGGGCGTTGCTGGCGATGTTGCTTCAGTCGCCATAATCGATCGCGACGCGGTTGATGTTGCAAAAGGGCCAACAGAAGGGGCAGCCCGATGAACAGAAGAGCCAGGCCCGACGTCAACCAGGTGTTTCTCCAGCCGATGGTGACAGTAAGGCTGATGGCAACAAGGGGGAGTACGGCTTCACCCAGCGGGAATCCACTGGCAGCGATGGCGATCGCCCGGCCTCTTGCCTGAGTGAAGTAGCGGCTCATGGCCGTTATGGCAATATGCCCCATCATGCCTTGTCCCAGCAGTCGTAGCAGAAAAAGGGTGGCGAGAAGGGACAGCGGGTGAACCACCAGAGCCATGATGATCGACGCAATGCCGAAAGTGGACACTGTGAGGGCGCTGATGACTCTCAGATCGAGTCGATCCACCAGGCGGCCAACCCAGAGGATGGCAAAACCACTGGCCAATGTGGCAAGTGAATAGTAAAGGCCAAACTGACCGTGGCTGAGATCAAAGTCGTCACGAATCTCGCCACTGAACAGACCAATATAGAAAGTCTGTCCGAAGCTGGACAGGGCGGCGGCCAACAGGCCAAACAGCAGAAAGGCTGGCTGCTGGCGGATCAGGCCGACATAATCCTTCAGCATGATGGGTCCGGCTTCAATCGATTGGGGGAATGGCGAGCAGGTCACCGTCGAGAGCGTGAATGATGGATTCGGCCGTACTGCCCATCACCAGCCTTTCCAGGCGACCCCGGCGGGCGGTTCCAAGTACCAGCATTCGGGCATCCAGTTCATCACACAGGGCGGGAATGGCGCGGCCGGGGGGTGAGTGAATGAGATGGCGATTCTGTTCGGGAACGTTCACCGATGCACTCGCTCGATCCAGCAGCTGGCGGTGTTCCGTCTCGACCCGCTTCAGGTCATCCTCCGGCATGAGGCGATCCATGCCAAAGGGCAGGCGCAGGTTTTCCACGGTTTCAAAGGCATGCACCGTGTGCAGGGGGCATTGCTGCCAGTCACTCAGCCATTGCCCCCAGGTCATGACCTGCTGATCCAGTGACAGCGGTTTCTCCCGCGCACCCACCAGATCCAGGGCGGCCACCACCGGCCCGTGCGCCACACCGCGCCCCAGCAGCATCAATGGACAGGGGCTGCCGCGCATCAGATGCCAGTCCAGCGGCGTGAACAGATGCGCCACCCGGCGGCTGCCCTTGCCGATGTCCTTGACGAGCAGATCCGGCCGTCTTGCCTGCATCCACTCCAGAATGGCTTCATGGCGCCGCCGCCCGGAAACCACCTGGTAGCTGACCTGAGCGACCCGCGGGCGAATACCGGCCAGAAGCTCATCCAGGTGCCGGTTCCGGGCCAGATCGTGCTCGGAGACCAGCTGATCCAGGGTGTCCACGTCCAGGGTGTGCCGGGCCAGGGTCCGCTCGAGTTCGCTTCCCGGCACGAGCACCGTGAGGCGGGCCTTTTCCCGTTCGGCCAGCTTGACCGCCGTCTCGACCGCCCTGGACAGGCGCAGGCTGTCCGGAAGCAGCACGGCAATGTGTTCCAGGTGAATACGGCTGTCTTGCATGCCAGTTCTCCCGTTCCCCGCAGCCTGCCTCCGCCTTGACACAGGTCAATGGGCCCGCGGCCCTTTGCGCCTATGCTGAGGCCCTGTCATTCGGCCCCTGCGGGAACCTTGAGGCGAGTCATGATGTTCGATATGGATCTGATGCGGCGCTACGATGTGCGTGGCCCACGTTACACATCCTACCCCACGGCGCTGCAGTTCAGCGACGCCTTTGACGAGGCTGCCTATCGCGAAGCCGCCACGGCCTCCAATGAAGAACCCATTCCCCGGGATCTATCCATCTACGTGCATCTACCCTTCTGCGAGAAGGCCTGCTATTACTGTGCCTGCCATCGCAGCATTACCCAGCGCAAGGACAGGGCGGATGCCTACCTGACCCATCTGGCCACCGAGATTCATCGCCAGTCGTCCCTGTTCGATCCGGATCGCACCCTGCGCCAGTTGCACCTGGGCGGCGGAACCCCCACTTACCACAGCCTGGAACAGCTGGGCTGGCTGATGAACAGCCTCGGCCAGGCCTTCCAGATGGCACCGGCAGCGGAGCGGGAGTTTTCGGTGGAGATCGACCCGCGATCCGTCAGTGAAGACGATATTCGCGGCCTGGTGGCGATCGGCTTTGATCGCATGTCGCTGGGCATCCAGGACTTCGACCCCAGGGTTCAGCAGGCGGTCAACCGCATTCAGCCGGTCGAGAGCGTGCGGCGACAGGTGGCGGCGGTTCGGGAAGCCGGGGCGCGCGGCCTGAGTTTTGACCTGATCTACGGCTTGCCCCATCAGAATACGGAGAGTTTCGCCCGCACCCTGGACACCGTCATCGAGCTGGCGCCGGATCGCCTTTCCATCTATGGCTATGCCCACATGCCGGACCGTTTCCCGGTGCAACGCCTGATGAATGAAGACGCCATGCCGGGCGCAGCAGAGCGTCTGGATCTGTTCGCCACGGCCGTGTCAAAACTCACGGAAGCGGGTTACGAACACATTGGCATGGATCATTTTGCCCGCCCCGACGACCCCCTGGTCCGGGCGAGGGATCAGGGTCGCCTGCACCGCAATTTCCAGGGCTATTCCACCCATGCCGAATGTGACCTGATCGGGCTCGGCGCCAGCGCCATCGGCAAGATCGGTGACAGCTTCAGCCAGAACCTGGCTGACATCCGCACATGGCAGCAGACACTGGAGGACGGGCGACTGCCCATTGCGCGCGGCCTGTCACTGTCGGCCGACGATCGCATTCGGCAGCAGGTGATCCAGAACATCATGTGCAACGGCCATCTGGACACCCGCGATGTGGCCCGCCGTCATCACATCGACTTCTGGAGTTATTTCGCCGCCACCATCCCCATGCTGCGCCAGATGGCCGACGACGGACTGCTGAGTTTCGACAGTCACGGATTCCAGGTCTCGTCCGCCGGGCGCTTCCTGCTGCGTCACGTGGCCATGCTCTTTGATGCCTATAACGGCCCCGGCCGGAGTGAATCACGCTTCTCCCGGGTGATCTGAAGGGCCGTCAAACAACCGATTCAACGTCTGGCCCACTGCTCCCCCGGGATCAGTGGGCCGGCTGTCAGGAGTAGTGAACGTGGAATATCCGGCACAGAAACCCGCAAGCGATCTGGAAGCGTTTCTCAGTCCCTTCTTTCTCGGTGCTTACGGCGAGAATGATGAGCTGTTCGAAAAGCTGATCCTGGAATTCTTCCGTGACCATGTGTACTGGCGCCGGAACCTGCATCCGGAGGATGCCCCGCCCATCCCGACCCGGGTGCTGCATTCCGAGGAGTATCTGGATTTCGTTGATCGCACCAAGACCGAGCTGCATCGTCTTACGGCACGCCTGAAGACGTCCGCGCCCTTCTTCAACCCGCGCTACATCGGTCACATGGCGTCCGACCTGCTGCTGCCAGGCCTGATTGCCCACCTGGTCACCACCCTCTACAACCCCAACAACGTCACCGAGGAAGCGGCACCCGCCACGGTGCGGCTGGAACTGGCGGCGGGGCGCCAGCTGGCGCAGATGATGGGTTTCAACACCCAGCCCGGCAGCCATCCCTGTGCCTGGGGGCACCTGACCTCCGGTGGCACGGTGGCCAATTACGAGGGGCTCTGGAACCTGCGCGCCGCCAAGTACTACCCCCTGGCCGCGCGGGAGATCCTGCCCGAACTGGACGTGGACCCCGCGGCTGTGACCCGGCGCCCCCTGTCCCTGGATGATCCCGATCCCTGGCCCTGGTTCAATCTGGACGTGGATGCCGTGATCCGGCTTCGACAGGCCGTGGCCGAGGCCCTGAGCGGGCAGCCCGCGGAGCGCCGTCAGGCCCTGTCGGATCGCCTGGAGCAGGCACGTATCGAGCACCTGGGGCCGATGGATTTCCACAGCCGCCATGCCGGGCTCAAGCCGCCGGTGGTCATGGTGCCGCTGACGGCTCACTACAGCTGGAAGAAGGCCATGAAGCTGATGGGCTTCGGCTCCGCCCAGCTGGTTTCGGTGCCGGTCACCGATCGCATGCGCCTGGATCCCCAGGCCCTGGATCGTCAGCTGGCCGAGCTCAAGGCCGAGGGCAGGGCGGTACTGGCCGTGGTGGGGGTTCTGGGAACCACCGAATACGGCACCATCGACCCCATCGACGACATCGTTGCCCTGCGCCAGAAGTGGCGCAAGCAGGGGCTGGATTTCGGCATTCACCTGGACGCGGCCTGGGGTGGTTACATGGCCACCCTGTTCCGCCAGCCCGGCGGCGGGCTGCGACAGCGCGAGGAGGTGGCCGCCCAGTTCCGCTACTTCCCCTCCAGCGACGTCCACCAGGCCTTTGCCGCCATTCGTCATGTGGATACCGTCACGGTGGATCCCCACAAGCTGGGTTATCTGCCCTTTGGTGTGGGCGCCTTCATCGCCCGCAACCGGGAAATCACCGCCCTGCTGGGTGAGTCAGCCGCCTATGTATTCGACGAGGCGGATGAGAAGGCCGATACCGATACCCTGCTGCGCAATCTGGGCCGCTACATCATGGAAGGTTCCAAACCCGGTTCCATGGCTGCCGCCACCTATGTCACGCACCAGGTGTTTCCCCTGGACTACAAGCACTTCGGCCGCCTCACCGAAGTCACCGTGCGCAATACCGAGTACCTCTATGACCGCCTGCATGAAACCGCCGAGCGCCTGAAGGGCAAGGTGCGGCTGGTGCTGCCCTTCGAACCGGACAGCAACCTCATCTGCATTGCCGTCAACCCGGAAGGCAATCACAGTGTCCCGGCCATGAACCGCTATGCCCGGCGAATTTACGAGGAACTGCGGGTGGTGCCCGACCAGCCGCCCCAGATGCGCGAATACTTCGGTTCCCGCACCAATGTCTTCCACCACGCCCTGAGTGAGGAAGCCCGGGCCACCCTGACCGATCGTCTGGGTCTGGATGCGGCCACCTTCACGGCTGAAGCAGACGGGGAGCGCAGCAGCAACTACATCTTCCTGCTGCGCCACACCCTGATGAATCCCTGGTTGTGCAGCACGTCGGAGGGCATGAATTACCTGGATCGCTATTGCCGCTACCTGGAACGGCTGCTGCTCTCCCGCCTTTAGACAACCTCTTGGAGTCAGAGCTGTTCTGGCCCACCCAGCCCGCCTTTCGGCCCCCAATCGGGGCCGGAAGGCTTTTTTGCGTATGCCGGATGGCTTAAAGTAGGCGAAACCCGGATTCCGCCCCTGTCGCTCGAGTATCGGCACAGTGGATTCCGCGGCGTTCTGACTCTCGGCATATCAGCGAAGGAGTGTCATGTCTTCTGCGACCGGACAGGCCCGGGAACTGGATCTGCGCGAACTCAAGCGCGTCTGCAGCAATTGTTCCCTCAAGGAGCTGTGTGTGCCCATGGGGCTCAACCGCGGCGAAGTGGAGCGTCTCGACAAGGTCGTTGAAGCTTCACGCAGCCTGCACAATGGCGATCACCTGTTTCGCAAGGGTGACCCCATGCGCAGCATCTACGCCGTGCGTTCCGGTACCTTCAAGAGCTATGTGATCAATCGGGACGGGGAAGAGCAGGTGATCGGCTTTCATCTGCCCGGCGAGCTGGTGGGCCTGGACGCCATCCACCCGGATCACCACCAATGCTCGGTCATGGCGCTGGACACCGCCTCCGCCTGCATCATGCCCTTTTCGCAACTGAGTGAACTGGCCGCCAGCATTCCCGGCCTGCAGCGCCAGATCATGCGTCTGCTCAGCAAGGAGATCAGCAGCATGGTGCCACGCGCGGCCGATACCACGGCCGAGGAGCGCATGTCGGGCTTCCTGCTGGATCTCTCCCGCCGTCTTGGCGAGCGGGGCTATTCCACCTCTGATCTGCGCCTGTCCATGCCGCGCAAGGACGTGGCCAACTACCTGCGGCTGGCCACCGAGACCGTCAGCCGGGTACTGCGGCGTTTCCAGGATGAGGGCTGGATCGAAGTGGATCGACGCGATATCCGGATTGTCGATTCCACCGCATTGAAGTCCATGGTCAAGGGCGATGACGGCGAGGCGCAGTGAGGTGCCTGGACACCGACGGGTAATGGGCCGGCCAGTACCCTGAATCTGAATTTCCTACCTTGCCAGAAAGGCCTTCAACGTGAGCAGCGAACAGTACCCCAATCTCCTCAAGCCCCTGGATCTCGGTTTTACCACCCTGCCCAATCGTGTGCTCATGGGCTCCATGCACACCGGCCTGGAAGACCGGGTCTGGCACTGGGATCGACTGACGGCTTATTTCGTGGAGCGAGCCAGGGGCGGTGCCGGCCTGATGGTGACCGGCGGCATTGCGCCCAACCGCCGTGGCTGCCTGGCGCCTTTCGCCTCCAAGCTCACGAATCGCCTGGAGCTGCCGCGCCATCGCAAGCTCACCCGTGCCGTGCATGAAGCCGGGGGGCGCATCTGCATGCAGATCCTGCATGCCGGGCGCTATGCCTATCATCCCTTTTCGGTGGCCCCATCGGCCATCCGTTCGCCCATTACGCCGTTCAAGCCCAAGGCCCTCAGCAGCCGCGGCGTGGAAAAACAGATCCGTGATTTCGTCCGCTGCGCACGCCTGGCCAGGGCCGGCGGCTACGACGGCATCGAGATCATGGGTTCGGAAGGCTATTTCATCAATCAGTTCCTGGTGCCGCGCACCAACACCCGCGAGGACGAGTGGGGCGGCGATTTCGCCAATCGCATGCGTCTGCCGGTGGAGATCGTTCGCCGCACCCGCGAAGCGGTGGGTGAGGACTTCATCATCATCTATCGCCTGTCCATGCTCGACATGCTGGGTGATGGCAACAGCTGGGATGAAGTGGTTGCTCTGGGCAAGGCCATCGAAGAGGCCGGAGCCACCATCATCAACACCGGCATTGGATGGCATGAAACCCGCATTCCCACCATTGCCACCATGGTGCCCCGGGCGGCCTTTACCTGGGTCACCCGCAAGATGCGGGAGGCCGTGTCCATTCCCCTTGTGACCACCAACCGCATCAACATGCCGGAAACAGCGGAGAAGGTGCTGGCGGATGGTGATGCCGACATGGTCTCCATGGCCCGGCCCTTTCTCGCCGACCCGGAGTGGGTCAACAAGGCGGCCGAAGCGCGCCCGGACGAAATCAATACCTGCATCGCCTGCAACCAGGCCTGCCTGGATCACGTCTTCGAGCAGAAGGTGGCGTCCTGCCTGGTCAACCCCCGTGCCGGCCATGAAACCGAAGTGGTGATCAGGCCGGCCAGTGAAAAGAAACGCATCGCCGTTGTGGGCGCCGGGCCGGCCGGCCTGGCGGCGGCCACCACCGCCGCCCGTCGGGGTCACGCGGTGACGCTGTTTGAATCGGCCGAGCGCATTGGCGGGCAGTTCAACATGGCCAAGTGCATCCCCGGCAAGGAAGAATTCCACGAGACCCTGCGCTACTTCAGTCGCCAGATCGAGCTGACCGGCGTGGATCTTCGCCTGGGCCATCGTGCGTCGGCGGAGGAGCTGGCCCGGGGTTATGACGAAGTGATCCTGGCAACCGGCGTGACACCGCGTGATCCCGGCATTCCCGGTCAGGATCACTCGAGTGTGTTGAGTTATCTTGATGTGCTGTTGCACAACAAGCCGGTGGGTCAGCGCGTGGCGGTAATCGGTGCCGGTGGCATCGGTTTCGACGTGTCGGAATTTCTGGTCCATCCCGATCCCGAATCCGGCCCGGATCGCGATCACTTCTTCCGGGAGTGGGGCGTGGACATGAGCCTGGAGCGGCGGGGTGGCGTGGCCGGCATGAAGGCACGCTTCGACGAGCCGGCCCGCCAGGTCTGGATGTTCCAGCGCAAGGCCAGCAAGCCGGGCAAGAACCTGGGCAAGACCACCGGCTGGATCCACCGCCTATCCCTGCGGCATTACGGTGTGAAGATGGTCGCCGGTGTTCGCTACGACCGGATTGACGATGAAGGCCTGCACTACACCGTCAATGAAGAGCCACAGGTGCTGAAAGTGGACAATGTGATTCTCTGCGCCGGCCAGCTCACCCAGCGCGAACTGCATGGGCCGCTGACGGAAGCGGGCGTGTCCACCCACCTCATCGGCGGCGCCAACCTGGCCGCCGAACTGGATGCCAAACGCGCCATCGACGAAGGCACCCGCCTCGCCGCCCGGCTTTAGGCCGGCTTCGCCGGCTTTTGGCACCGTAGGAGCGGATTTATCCGCGATCACAATTGCTCGGCTGGCACGCCCCATGCAGAAAATTGCGTGCTTTGGGCCGTTTTCTGTTATAGTGCCCGCCACTGACGCGATCCGGTCTGCGTCGGGCATTCGCGGTTTTCCCCTCCCAAGGGCCTTCCCCGATTTGTTTTTTTAATTTTCGCCTGGACCGGGCCCCGACATGACGGCCATTGGCCGCTCGTGGGCAGGCATCCCAGGAGCTTTTCAAATAATGAATTTTTCTGATTTCGGCCTTTCGGCCGCGCTGACCCGTGCCATTCAGGAACAGGGTTACGATACCCCTACGCCCGTTCAGGCCCAGGCCATTCCCGCCATTCTCGCCGGCGGTGATGTCATGGCCGCCGCCCAGACGGGTACCGGCAAGACCGCCGGTTTCACCCTGCCCCTGCTGGAACGGCTCATGGCCGAACCGCCCAAGGGTGGCCGCCGCACCGTGCGTGCCCTGATCCTGACGCCCACTCGTGAGCTGGCGGCGCAGGTTCAGCAGAGTGTGCACACCTACGGCAAGCATCTGCCCCTGAAGTCCGCCACCATTTACGGCGGGGTGGGCATGAACCCGCAGATCCAGACCCTGCGCCGTGGCGTGGACATTCTGGTGGCCACCCCCGGTCGTCTGCTGGATCATCTGCGCCAGGGCAATGCCGACCTGTCCCGGGTCGAGACCCTGATCCTGGATGAAGCCGACCGCATGCTGGACATGGGCTTCATTCACGACATCCGCCAGATCATCCGCACGCTGCCCGAGCAGCGTCAGACCCTGCTGTTCTCGGCCACCTTCTCCAGCGAGATTCGCAAGCTGGCCGGCGGCATGCTGAAAACGCCGACCCAGATCGAAGTGGCGGCTCGCAACACCGCGGCCGAACGCGTGGAACAGCGTGTGCATCCGGTCAGTCGCGGCGACAAGCGTGCCGTCCTGAGCCATCTCATCTCCGATGGCAACTGGCGTCAGGTGCTGGTGTTCACCCGCACCAAGCACGGTGCCGATCGCCTGGTGAAGCAGCTGGACGAAGACGGACTGTCCGCCGTGGCCATTCATGGCAACAAGACCCAGGCGGCGCGTGGTCGCGCCCTTCGCCAGTTCAAGCAGGGCTCGGTTCGCATCCTGGTGGCGACGGACATCGCGGCCCGTGGCATCGACATCGATCATCTGCCCCATGTGGTCAATTTCGAGCTTCCCAACGTCCCGGAAGACTACGTGCACCGCATCGGGCGTACCGGTCGTGCCGGACGTGAAGGTGTCGCTGTTTCGCTGGTCTGCGTGGATGAGAACAAGCTGCTGCACGGCATTGAGAAGCTGCTGGGCAACCGCATCGAGAGCCAGGTGGTCGAGGGTTTTGAACCCGACCCGAGTGAACGTCCGCAGCCGATCTTCAAGAAGCCGGGTGCCCGTCGCCGTCCGGGTGGTCACCGCCACAACGACAACAAGTCGGAGCGGCCCAAGCACGCCCGTTCGCGCAAGCCGCGTCCGGCCGGTGGTAACCGCAAGCGCCGTCCTTCGGCGTCGGCCAGGCCGTCGCGCAAGAGCTGAAAGCAAGTGAATGTTGATTGAAAGAATGGCCGGCTTTTAGCCGGCCATTTTTTTGGGGTGGAAGACAGACGATTTCAACGGCATTCGTCGTGGAATGATTTATTGGCCACAGATGAACACGGATAAATACAGATGAATTTCTGGAATCACGGTTCTAGATAGCTGTGGGAGCGGCTTTCAGCCGCGATCAAGCCATCTGATGCCAATTAACCCACATCGACACGCGAGGTTTAACGAAGCCGACACTCTCGCAAGCTCCGTGTTCTCCGTGTAAGCACTAACGACCTGAACGGAGCCGAGGTGTTTGGGGTTGGTGTTCGGAGGGCTAGAGGCACCGATTAGAAAATCGAAAAGCCGATTACGACTACGATTACGACAACGATGCTTGGTGCTGGGGCTTTGCGGGGTTGCTTGAAAAGAAAGCCCCGCCCAGGGGGCGAGGCTTTCCGGGGGTGGCCGGGGAGGGGAACCCGGCCTCTCTCACACCGGGCAGGGGGAGAGCCCGATGCCTTTCCTGAGGAATACCGCGTGATTACAAGGCACCACGCTCTTCAAGCATCTCGGTGACCTGTTCGCGAACGTCGGCATCCGCGTTCACGGCCATGGCCACTTCCTGATACTCCTCGACATCCATGCCGCTGTCGTTGATGGCCGCGGTCATTTCCTCGTTCGCTTCCTGCTGCAGCTGCTGGGCTTGTTCCTGATCAGCCGCATTCTGCAGTCGCTCGGTGTACTCTTCGCGCACCTCGTTCACCGCCACATAGGCATCGACGAAGGCTTCAACCTGTGCGTCGCTGACTTCCGGAGCCTCCTGTTCCTGGGGCATCGGCTGGGCCTGCTGCTGCTGTTGCTGCTGCTGCGGAGGTTGGCCCTGGGCCATGGCCAGGGGGGAGGCCACGAAAGCGGTAGCGGCAAATGCGATCAGCGTCTTGCGAATAGTCATGATTCCTCCAGTTGGATTGAACATCGAAGTTCAGGTCTGGAGGGTGCAGCTTGCGTGCCAGGTTTGCCGGCCGTCGGGGAAAAAGCCCCGGAGCCCTTCATGACGGGCCGCGGGGCGGGAGATGTCAATTCGCGGACAATTGTCGAGACCGTATCTGTTCCAGATCGAGACCGGAGTGTCGTGTTGCAGACTGTGACATGATCTATTTGGAAACAGTGGTTTCCAGGGTCGACAGGCGTTGTGGCAGGTCGTCCGCCAGAATCATTTCCCACAGCGGTCGCCACGCCGCCCAGTTGTGCCCACCTTCAATCGTGAAGACCTGATCTTCCGGGAGGCTCCGGGCAAGCAGCGTGTTGGGCTTCATGAAGCGGTCACTGAGGCCGTAGGCGAGAATGACCGGTGCCGGGTCTTTCCGGCTCATGGCCTGCAGGCGGCGCCAGGTCCGGCGCTCGTGTACTTCACCGGCTTCCGTCTCCCCGGTCCACTGGCTCAAGCCGCCGGCCTCATCCACGGCCCGTACCATCGCTCGGCCTCCGGTATAGGGCGCGAACAGAATGACCCCACGCACCTGATCCGGATAATCGTCCACATACAGCACCGCCCCCATGCCGCCCATGGAGATGCCGGCAATCCAGATATGCTCGTAACCCTGCTCAATGGCCGGCTGAATCACATCCTCATGCAGGCGATCCGTAATGCTCTGTTCCCGGTAATAGCCGAAGTGGGCATCGGCGGCGACCGAATCCAGTCCGGCCTCGCGGGCCAGGTCGAAGAAACCGTTGGCACCAAATTCGTCCTCGCGAGAGAAGCGACCGGGCAGGAACACGACCAGCGTATCAGCGCTCTTTTCGGTCTGTGCGTACTCCACGGGCATGGGGTTATCGGTAGGCGGGGCGATCATGCAGGCAGAAAACACGCTGCAAGCGGCAATCAGGCCGATCAGTCGCATGTCAGTCATCCTTGTTCGCCGGGGTGATGGTTACGTTCCACGCTGTAGCATGTCCGCTCTTGATATCATGTTCTTCCTGCGCTGGCGAATGCACGCGGCAATCCCGCTCCATTTGTCATGGACACCTCTGATTCGGATGCCCATCATGGACGCTGTCAGTCTTGGCCCCCTGGTCCTGCCCCTGGATCGCCTGCTGGTGCTGCTGGTGGCCGGCAGCCTGATGCTGTCGGCCTGGTTGCTGCAGCGGCGTGCACCACGCCTGAATGACTGGGTCACCTGGTCATTGATTGCCGCCATCGTCGGGGGTCGCCTGCTGCATGTGGGCATGAATGCCGGCCTGTATCTGGATGCGCCCTGGCAAGCGCTCTACCTCTGGCGCGACGGCTATTCCCTCTGGGGTGCGGTGCTCGGTCTGCTGGCGGTGACCACCTGGTACCTGTCGCGACGACAACTGGCCCTGCGCTGGGTCGCCGCCGCCGCGACGCCGGCCCTGTTGCTGGCGGTGGTCGGCGTGATCACCCTTCAGATGATCCGTCCACAGGGGATCGAGCTGGAAGGGCAGGCCTTGCAGCGCCTGGACAGCGAGCCGGTGCTGCTGACAGAGCTGCAGGGCGAGGCGAAGACCGGGGTGTTCCTCTGGGCCACCTGGTGTGGGGTCTGCCGCCAGATGATGCCGGATGTGATCGAGGCGGCGAGACGCGAACCCGACAGCCGCTGGCTGTTGGTGAACCTGGGGGAATCACCCCGAACCGTGCACGACTACCGGCAGCAGCATGAACAGCACGGCCCCTTGCCGGACAACCTGGAGTGGCTGCTCGATCCCCGCAGCCGCCTGCTGGACGACTGGCAGGCTCTGGGCGTGCCCACCACGGTGCTGTTTGATGCCGACGGCCGGCAGCAGGATCGTTTCATGGGGCAGCGGGCCCTGTCGCGACTGTTGGCCGATTGAAGCGTCGCCGCCCGTCCTGCCCATGGTGGCAAGACGCTCAGGAGCGTCGCTTGCTGCGCATGCTGGGCGTGGCTGACAGGGGATCCTCCGGCCAGGGGTGCTTGGGATAGCGACCGCGCATGTCCTTGCGCACCTCCGGATAGGCCTGCTGCCAGAAACTGGCCAGGTCGGAGGTCACCGCCAGGGGCCGTCCGGCCGGGGAGAGCAGATGACAGACCACGGACAGACGGCCATCCAGAATCCTCGGCGTGGCTTTCAGCCCGAACAGGGCCTGCAGCTTCACGGCCAGCACCGGCCCCTGTTCGGCCGTGTAGTCCAGGCGGGGTGAGTGGCCGCTGGGCACCGCCAGACGTTCCGGTGCCAGTGCCTCCAGGCGTGTCTGCCGGCCATGGTCGAGCATGCCCTTCAGGGCCTGCAGCAGCAGGCGCGCATCCAGGTCCCGCCAGCGTTCCATGCCGGCCAGATAGGGGCCGAGCCAGTTCTCCAGATTCTCTTCCAGACTGGCATCGTCCACCGCCGGCCATTGCTCCGGCTCGTGCTTGTGCAGCAACCCCATCCTGGCCCGGTACTGGATGGCCATATCCGACCAGGGCAGGGCGGCCAGGCCGCGTTCCCTGATGGCCTGGACAAGACCGGCCTGGATGTGTTCCGGCGCCGGCTTCGCCAGCGGCTGGCTGGCAACCACAATGGCGCCGAGCCGCCGTTCCCTCTGGGCGGTCACCGTGCCGCGGCGATCATCCCAGCCCACCTGTTCATGCTCACTGAAATGATGGGGGAGCGCCTCTTCCAGCTCCGGCAGGGAAACCGTCGCGGCCAGGAAGATACGGGCCTCCCGCGCCTCGCCATCCAGACTGGCGGCCACCAGCCACTCCTGCTGCGACAGGGGATCATCTTCCGCCAGCCAGGCCCCGCGCCCGCCACTGAGCTGGTAGCGGGGCCGTTGCCCGGGGCGGCGACGCGCAATGCGATCGGGAAAGGCCAGAGCCAGCAGGCGCCCTGCCTGATGCGCTTCGCCGCCCTGACCGTCCCCGGTCTGAAGCTTCCTCGCCTGGCGCCGGATGGCATCCAGGCGTTTCCGGGACAGACCCGCCTCTCGGGTCTCACCCCGCAGCAATTGCAGCCGGGTTTCCACATCGCTGCCGGCACGGGCATCCAGCAGATCCCGCTCTTCCAGCAGCGCGGCCAGCTCAGCGGCCAGTTGCCCCAGCCCGGATTCCCTGGCCCTCAGGATCATGTGGGCCAGGCGCGGATGCAGGCCCAGGGGCAGCATGGCCTGTCCATGTGCGGTAATGCGGCCCTCGGCTTCGATGGCCTCCAGCTGTTGCAGCAGATCCAGGGCCTGTTGCCAGTGGGCGGCGGGTGGCGCATCCAGCCATAGCAGTTCCCCAGGGTCACTGACACCCCATTGCGCCAGCTCCAGAACCAGGGGGGCGAGGTCCGCTTCCCGTATTTCCGGGGGGCTGTGCGCGGCCAGGCCAGCCTGTTCACTTTCCCCCCACAGGCGATAGCAGACCCCGGCCTGGGTGCGGCCGGCACGCCCCCGGCGCTGATCGGCGGAGGCTTTCGATACCCGCCGGGTCTGCAGCCGGCTCATGCCACTGGCGGCATCAAAACGCGGGGCCCGCTCCAGGCCCGCATCCACCACCACGCGGATGCCATCAATGGTCAGACTGGATTCGGCAATGGCCGTGGACAGCACCACTTTCCGAACGCCGTCCGCCGCCGGCTGGATGGCCCGGTCCTGTTCCTCCGGCGGGAGCTGGCCGTAGAGCGGCGTCAGCAGGACATCCTTCGGCAGTGTCCCGGTCAGCAAGCCCTGCAGACGACGAATCTCGCCCACGCCGGGGAGGAAGACCAGCAGTGAGCCGCTTTCATGGGTCAGGGCCTGGTGGATGGTGCGGGCGCAGTAAGTCAGCAGATCGCCCCTGGCGGGTGATCCGGCATAGCGGGTCTCCACGGGAAAGCTTCGCCCCTCGCTGCGAATCACCGGCGCATCCCTCAGCAAGGTGGCAATGCCCGAGGTATCCAGGGTGGCGGACATGACCAGCAGCCGAAGATCCGGCCTAAGGGCCTGCTGGGTTTCCCGGGCCAGGGCCAGGCCCAGATCCGCCTGCAGGGAGCGCTCGTGGAATTCATCGAAGAGGATGGCCCCATAGGCCGGCAGTTCCGGGTCGGCCTGCAGCAGGCGCGTGAGAATGCCCTCGGTCACGACTTCGATGCGGGTGGCCGCGGATACCCGGCTGTCCAGACGTGTGCGGTAGCCCACGGTCTGCCCGGCCGCCTCGCCCATTTGCGAGGCCATGTACCGTGCCGCTGCCCGTGCCGCCAGTCGTCGTGGCTCCAGCAGCAGTATCCTGCGCCCGCCAAGCCAGTCCGCGTCCAGCAGCGCCGGTGGAACAGCGGTGGTCTTGCCGGCACCGGGTGGTGCCTCGAGGATCACCGTGTTGCCGGCACGGAGCGTTTCCCGCAACTCCGGCAGCAGGCTGTTGATGGGGGCATCGGGCATTGCATTTCACGCTTGGTCTGAACCGGCCAGCATGATACACAAGGCGGCGGTAAGGCGACGAAAGCGCTTTTGGGTGGGAATGCCCTTGAAAGGGAAGGAAGTTGAACTAGCTTTATTCCTTACCGGTGATTCATCTGTGCAAAACGAATGCGCACTTTTTGTCAGGAGACACCCATGGCGGAAACGGAACTGTCAGCGCCTGGCCCGGCAACTTCATCATTCAATTGTCACTGCAGTTCCTGCCGTCATCGCCAACACTGCCTCCCCGCCTCGATGGATCGTGAAGCGCTTGATTCGCTGGACCCGATCGTGCGCCATTCCCCGACGCTTCCGGCCGGCCATCACCTGTTCCGCCAGGGTGAAGCCTTCAGGACACTGTTCATGGTGCACTCCGGTTCGATCAAGACGTATCGGGATCTGGGTGACGGCCGCAGTCAGGTTCTTGGCTTCTACCTGCCGGGCGACCTGCTGGGCCTGGAAGGCATGTATCCCGGCCGGCATTGCCAGAGCGCCGCGGTGCTTGAATCATCCAGTGTCTGTCGCCTGTCGCTGCGTCAACTGGAAATGCTGCCGGCCAGCGCCAACCGCATTCAGCTCCGCCTGCTGGATCTGGCGAGCCGGGAGCTGTCCAACGCCATGGGCCGTGATCTGGAGCGCTGCGTGGAATCGCGCATGGCGGAGTTTCTGCTGGACTACGGCAAGCGCATGGCCGACCGGGGCTGGTCTGCCGTTGCCTACCAGCTGGCCATGTCACGGCGTGACATGGGCAGCTATCTGGGCATGGCACCGGAAACGGTCAGTCGCTGTCTGCGCCGTCTCACCCACCTGGGCCTGGTGAGTTTCGATCGTCGAGCGGTCACCATTCATGATCCGGACAGGCTGCGTAGCGTTTCGGTTGAGGGCACGGCTGCACTTCACTGACCCGAACGCGGTCGGATGACATCGGCCGGCCTGCTTCAGGCGTTTTCCAGGCCGTAGGCGATGTTGTGGAACCGTTCAGGGTCGAGGATGGTGATGCGGCGGGCTTCCACGCGCAGGGCGCCGGTATCCTGCAGCTGCGCAAAGACGCGGGAAAGCGTCTCCGGTTGCAGGGCCAGCAGGCCGGCGATGTGCTTCTTCGAGGTGGGCAGATCCAGGGTGTCGCTCTCGCCCTGGGCCTGTTGCAGTTGCAGGATGTAATTGGCCACGCGCAGGGTGGCGTTCTGGAGCGAAAGGGCCTCGATGTCGGTCAGGCGCTGGCGCAGGCGGCGGCTGAACATGGCCATGAGGCTGAAGCAGGAATCCACGTCCTCGCGCAGCATGGCCACACAGTCATCAGCATCGAAGGCAATCAGCCGGCTGGCCTTGAGCGCCTCGCAGTTCACCGGGTAATTGCGCTCTTCCATGAACATGGTGGCCTCGGCAAAGGTGCTGCCGGGCTGGATCAGGGCGATGATCTTTTCGTTGCCGCTGGGGGCAAGACGATAGAGTTTCAGCTGACCGGATTCACAGAGGAAGATGCGGCGGGCCGGATCCCCTTCATGAAACAGTGTTTCGCCCCGATCCACGTGAACGGTCTCGGCCCGGGACAGGACGCGCTCCCGCTGGGCCGGCGTGAAAGCGGAGAAGATGGGATGGTTGTCCACGTTCTCCGGACTGGGGCGGTTGCTTTGGCTCATGCCTTGATTCTAGTCGATGTGACGATGCCACTCATGACATGGATCAAGTCCTTTTCGGTCGATCCTGTTCAGACTGGCCACACACCTTCAGCAAAGGGAGTGTCGCGATGTTCAAGTCTTGTTCACTGGCCGCCGGTCTACTGGTGGCCATTGCCGGTACCCCCGCGTTCGCCACGACGGGGGAGGCGGCTGCCCCGGCCCTGGATGAACTGGATCTCCGTTATCGCCTGGAGTTCGTGGACCAGGAAGGCATCGAACGGGATGCAGTGGCCTCCACGGCCAGCCTGCGTCTGTTGCTGCGCAGCCCGACCTGGCGGGGTCTGGACGCAGGCCTGGGCCTGCAGGCAAACCGGGTCATCGGCAACCGCCTGTACAACGACACCGTCACCCCTTCCGATCGGCCGGTAGTGGCGGACCCGGCGGACACCGGTATCTCCCAGGCCTGGCTGCGCTATTCCACCGGCGAGCAGTTCGAAGCCGTGGCCGGGCGCCAGCGCCTGATTGATGACAATGCCCGCTTCATCGGCAATGTGGGTTTCCGTCAGCTGGAACAGACCTTCGACGCACTCAGTGTCGCCTGGCGTCCACAGCCGGACTGGCGCCTGTCGCTGCAGTATCTTGACCGCGCGCATCGTGTGTTCGGCCCCCATCATCCCGATCCCCTGATGAGCACGGCCGATCTGGACAGCTGGGTCGTGGTGCTTGGTCGCCGCTTCGCCGGCATGGACATGGATCTCTATGCCCATCGCTTCGAATTCGAGGATCGGTCGGCCTCCCATGAGAATATCGGCCTGCGCCTGCGCGGCCCCTTGCCGGGTGATACCGGCCTGTCCTATCGCCTGGAGTACGCTCGCCAGACTCCGATCAATGAACTGTCTGACCTGGATGCGCAGGATTATCTTCACCTTTCACTGAGCCAGGCCCTGGAGGGTTGGCGCTGGTTCCTGGGTCACGAGCGGCTCAGCGGCGATGGTGAGCGTGCCTTTCAGACGCCGTTTGCCACGCTGCACGCCCACAACGGCTGGGCCGACCGTTTCCTCGTCACGCCGGATGACGGCCTGCGCGATACCTGGATCGGTGTCGGAACCCGATTCAACGGCTGGAATCTGCTGGCTCGACTGCACGACTTTCGTGCCGACACCGGCGGAGACGCCTGGGGCCGGGAGCTGAACATTTCCGCCGGCCACAAGCTGCCCGGCCCCTGGGCCACGGAGATCAAGCTGGCCCATTTCGACGGCGACGATGGTGTCGTCGATGTCAGCAAGGTCTGGTGGACCCTCTCCGCCCGGTTCTGAGAACAGAAATTGGCGGGCCGCCACCCGACCAGTCCGCGAAGCATTCATAAAAAAGGGGCTGAATCGCAGGATTCAGCCCCAGGCTCACGCTCGCTTGTCTTGAGGTATTGCCGCAGGCCGTCAGGCCCGCACATCCACCAGGCTGCCCAGCAGCTGGGTCAGGTCGGCACTGCCACTGGCCGAGGCCGGGCTCACCGGGTTGGCATCGGGAAGGCTTTCGATCAGGGCCGCTGCCTGGGCCTGCTGCGCGTCCATGGCCTTGCGCAGCACGGCCACGTCCGCTTCCGCACGCAGCTGCATCTGGCTGAGACCGGTGCTGAGCGCGGCGATGGAGCTGACGTCGGCCATGGAGGCTCCCTGTAGGAATGACTTGCCCTGAGCGTAGCAGGCGAGGAAGGCCTGTGCGAGCAGCTTTCTGCCTTGTGGCGATTACCGGTCGGCAGTGGCCGATGAGTGGGGTTGCTTATTCGCCGGGGGGATCCGGCCAGGCCGCCAGGCCACCGCGCAGATTGCGTACATCCTGCCCGGTGGCATCGTGAATGAGTCTGGCCGCGATTTGGCCACGATTGCCCCGTTCACAGTAGACGACGCAGGTCTCGCCGTTCTCGATGACCGGTGTCGCGCCATCCATGAGCGCCGGAAGCGGCAGGTGGCGGGCGCCGGGAATATGCCCCCGTTCCCAGTCTTCATGGCTGCGAACGTCAATGAAAATGGCATTCTCCAGCTGCTTCGCCTCATCGACACTGATTCCCAGCGAAGGATCCTTCTCCGGCCTGGGCAAGCTGATCTCGGCCGGCTCGCGGCTGCAGCAGGGGCAGTCCGGCCGGCGTTCGAAGCGCAGGCTGTGACTCTGCATGTCGTATCCGTCAATCATCCACAGCCGGCCGATCAGATGCTCCAGCGGAACTTTGCGTCCTTCGGCCACGATCAGCTTGATGACCTCCGATGCCTGTACGCAGCCCGCCGCGCCCACCAGGGGGCCGAGCACGCCGTTCTCGGCGCAGTTGGGCACCCAGCCGCTGGGTGGGCTTCGATACAGGCAACGCAGGCAGGGCCCGCGATCACTGTCGAGCACGGTAACCTGGGCCTCGAATCCAACCGCCGAGCCATACACCAGCGGGACACCGAACTTCACCGCGGCGTCACCCGCAAGAAACTTGGTATCGAAGTTGTCGCTGCCTTCCACCACCACATCATGATCTTCGAACAGACGCTGGGCATTGCCGGCATTCAGGCGGTCCACGATGGCGTGGGTGCCGATCTCCGGGTTGATTTCCTTCAGGCGCAGAGCCGCCATTTCCGCCTTGGCCCGGCCCTGATCATCATCGCCGAACAGCACTTGACGATGCAGGTTGCTGGCCTCGATGACGTCATCATCAATGATGGTGATGTGGCCCACGCCGGCACCGGCCAGATAGGGCAGCACCGCACAGCCAAGCCCGCCCGCACCAATGCAGAGCACCCGGGCACGGCCCAGTTTCTCCTGGCCTTCCGGCCCGATCTCGGGAAGCATGGTCTGGCGGTCGTATCGGCTCATGGTATTGACGGTCTCGATGGCTGTTCAGGGATGTTCAGCTCCAAAGGGTGCCGTGTCCGCAGGGCGATAGAGTTGATCAACATCAATTGCGCGCGCGAATCTCGGCCCGCAGCCGTGGCAGGAACAGCAGCACGCAGAACCACTGCAGGCAGGCCATGATCAGGAAGGCGGCCAGCCAGCCCTCCCGATCCAGCAGCGAGGCCACGGCCAGGATGGTGCCTCCGGTCAGCGGGCCCAGCAGAAAGCCCAGCGATCCCGCCGCATGGAAGCCGCCCATGGCCATGGCCCGGTTGTCGTCGCCGGCGGCGCGGGCCGTCATCACCAGGGAGGGGGCAAACATCAGCGCCGCGGCCACACCGCCGGCAGGCATCAGCCACCACCACAATGGCAAGGGTGCGAAGGCCAGTGCAAGCAGGGCGAGGCCATACAGGGTGCTGCCCGCCATCATCATGGCCAGGGGACGGAAATGACTGGCCAGGCGGCCAAAGACATAGGTCAACAGCGCAAAGGGCAGCATGAAGCTGCCCATCAGCAGACCGATCTGCCCGGGTTCGGCACCCAGTACCGTGCGCAGATAGAGCGTCATGGTGGAAATGATGAAGCCCACCGACAGGCGATCGGCAAAGGTAAAGACATAGGGTACGACCAGCTCACGCAGGGGCAGGCCGGTGTCTTTTGTCCCGCGCCGGGGCAATGGAGTGGCCGGCTGATGCCCGGGCTCCCGGAGGGTGGATACCCAGAAGGCCAGCAGCAGCGACAGCACTGCACCGGCCTGCAGCACATGCAGGGCATTGTCCTGCCCGATCCAGCCGCCCAGCGGTGCGCCGGTGGCCGTCCCCAGTGTCAGGCCGGCACCGGCCACCCCCATGGCCCGTCCCATTCCCGGAATCCGGCCCGGCTGTCCCCATGCACCCTTGCGTGCATCCCTGGCCCGGTCCATGGCCATGGTCATCAGCAGCGTGAGCGCGGTGATGTGCAGGGCCCCATCGAAAAAGCGCAGCAGCAAATGCACTCCGTAGGGTGCGTCCAGGCTCAGCACCATCAGCACCAGGGCATTGGCCAGCATGACACTGACGATGATGGGCTGACGACGTCCCAGGCGGTCGGAGAGCCGGCCTGCCAACGGCGCCAGCAGCACGGCTGCCAGCATATTGGCCACCATGAACAGGTGCTTGCTGAAATCGCTCAGGCCGGGGTGGCGGCCGCCGGTGAGTTCTTCCAGTACCGGCACCACACCGGTGACCGGGAGCATGAGCAGGTAGATGGCCAGTCCGATGGGCCACAGCGACGTCGACGGAAGCGGTGCCCTCAAACAGCCAGCTCCCCGGCCCGGTTGAAGGCCGTCCAGTCGGCGGGGGTGTTGATGTTGCGCAGATCCGATTCGGCGGGCGAAAGCGTGCGGCATTCAAGCCGTTCGGCCAGGGCACGCACGGATGCACCCTGCCCGTCGGCAAGCAGTTCATCCAGGGCGTGGTGCAGGGCGTCGCTGACTCGCAGCACCAGTGGCAAGGGGTGGTCGTCGAAATGGATGCCGCTGTCGCCGGCTTGCATGGATCGCAGCAGGGCCAAGAGGTTATCCGCGGACAGGCCGGGCGTGTCCACGGCGGTGACCAGCAGCAGGCGATTACCCAGCCCGGGGCGCTCATTGATCACCGAGACCAGTCCACCCAGGGGCCCGAGGCCGGGCCGGCTATCCGGGACGCAGTCATAGTCGGGCCGGTCACCGCTCACCAGCACCGGATCGGCCCCGGCGGCCGTCAGCCGCCGCACCGCCAGCTCCAGCAGGCTGTGTTCACCGTGACGCAGCAGGGCCTTGTCCTCGCCCATGCGCGAGGACGCACCGCCCGCCAGAACCAGTCCGGCAAAATCAGCCATGGCTGCAGAGGGCATGGCCCTTCACCCATTCACTGTCGCCATCCACGTAATGCTCCTGCTTCCAGATCGGGGCACGATGCTTCATCTGCTCGACGATGTAGCGGCAGGCGCGGAAGGATTCGTCCCGATGCGGTGAACTCACCGCCACCACCACGCTGGCCTCGCCCACGGCAAGGCGACCCTGGCGATGTTCCAGCCAGAAGTGCAGTGACTCACCCCATTCCTTGCGGGCTTCCTCACAGATTTCGCGAAAGACGTTCTTGCACAGCACCGGGTGCAGATCGTAACTGACCGCATTCACATCCCGCCCCTGATTCAGGTCTCGCACCCGGCCAATGAACAGATCCGCCGCCCCGTGCCCCGGCGCCGAACAATGCGCCAGCGCCGCCTCGGTGGACAGTACCTTGTCTTTCGTTGCTACATGAATTGTCATCAATTTATTCCTGTTCTTTCCAGATTCGCCCCGCGCACGAATTCTGGGGCATCCATCAAAAGGATCCTTGCCGGATTCAGGCCATTGCGCGGATGAATCCGCGCCTACGCTGCCGATAACCACCGCCCCACTCAGCACTCAGAACTCAGAACTCAGCACTCAGCACTCAGCACTCAGCACTCAGAACTCAGAACTCAGAACTCAGAACTCAGAACTCTCTCACCCACCGCAGACCGGCGGCAGAATTGAAATCCGCACCCCCGCCGGAACCGTGTCACCTTCGTTCAACACGGCCTCGTCGGTGGCAAAGGCCGAGGATTGGAGCAGCGCGCGGGCATTGTCGTCCCCGAGCTTGTCGGCAAAGGCCTGGCGCAGGGTGGCCACATCGGCCGACTCCGGCAGGCTGACGGCGATGGCGGTTTCCGGGCTGTATTGGCGAAAGGCACCGAACAGCTTGATTTCCACTTCCCGGGACATGGTCTTTCTCCTCACGTTCAATCGCTTTCAATGGCCCGGCCGGTATCGTTCCGGCGGGGCGTGAGTCGCTGGTAGAGGGCGCGCAGGGTGAGTGCAATGACCCCGGCCACCAGCACCCAGAGCATGCTCTGGGCGAGCAGGGCGGTAGTGCCCATGACCACCAGAATCAGGGCGGTGTCGAGCTTGCGCCAGCTGGCGTAGGTCAGCTGGATGTGAAACACGCCAATCACCCCCAGGAGCAGGGCCTGCAGCGCCGGTGGATATTCCGGCAGGCCGCCGCCGCCGATCAGCAACAGGGCGGCGAGCAGCAGCAGGGCATTGCCCATGACCACATTGGACAGCCAGCTGCGGGCCCCGCCCCGGTAATGGGCGGTGACGCCACCCGAGCCGTGGCAGTAGGGCATGCCGCCCACGGCGCCCACGATGAGATTGCCGAGCCCGAGCGAAGTCAGCAGCCGGCGCGGATTGACCCGCCAGGCGGCCTCGCCGTAATAGGCCTGCGCGGCGCGCTGGGTGCCGAGCACGGAGTTGGTCAGGGTCAATGCAATTTGCGGCAGCACCATCAAGGCAACGATGGAAGCCCTCAGCCCGTCCTCGTGGCCACCGCCAAGGGGCACTTCGGCATGCCAGATGCCCCACATCAGCCCCGCCACGGCGATCAGGCCGAGCAGGGGCAGGCCACTGTAGCGGGTGATGCCGATGACCAGGGTGGCGGCGAAGGCCACCAGCAGCATTTCCTGGACGGTACCGCCCATGAGCCGGACCGCGGTGATCAGCAGGAGAATGCCGAGGCCGAGCTGAAAGCCATGGATCAGCACATCGGGAATCCGCCCGGCCAGGCGGTTCACGTTCATGAAGCTGATGCTGAAGTAGATGGCCCCCAGCAGCAGGCCCGCGGCCTGCAGTTCCTGGGCGCTGGCCCCGGCGGCAATGGCCATCACGGACAGGGATTTCAGCGGCTGCACCGGAATGGGCAGGCGAAACAGCCAGCCGGTGACCAGATAGGCGGCCCCGGTGGTGGCCAGCATGATCACCACCGAGGCGCCGGTCTGCCAGGCCAGGGCCAGCAAGAGGGGAAACAGCACGGCGCCATCGGCGAAGGCGCCGCTGACATCGCCCAGCCGGGCCCGCAGCCTGGCCGGTGCGATGCTCATGCGGCAAGCTCCGCCGGCAGGCCGGCGAGCCCATCCGGGTGTTCCCAGCGGCCGGACTTGCCGCCTTCCTTGAGCAGCAGCTTCACACCGCCGATCTCCAGCGCCGCTTCAATCGGCTTGGATAGATCCCAGATGGTGAGCAGGGCCGCATTGACCGCCGCCAGGGCTTCCATCTCCACCCCGGTACGGGCACTGGTGACCACGGTGGCAAAGACATCCACCGCCTGTTCGGCCTCGTTCAAGCGACAGATCAATCCCACGTGATCCAGCATCAGGGGATGGCACAGGGGCAGCAGGTCGGGCGTGCGCTTGGCCGCCAGAATGGCCGCCACCTCGGCCAGCCGCAGGGGGTCGCCCTTGGGCAGCTCGCCCTCACGCAGATGCGCCATCACCTCAGGGCCCACCACAATCCGCCCCGTGGCGATGGCACGCCGGCGGGTCACCGGCTTCTCGCCCACATCCACCATGCGGTAGTTTGGCTCGGTCATAGCTTCTGAGTCCTCGTCATTGAATTAAGTGAACAGTGAACAGTTCCCAGTGAACAGTGGGCTTGTACCAGTTGTCTGTGGGAGGGGCATTCCTGCCCCGACTGGGGCTCCGCCGAAGCCTATGTCGGGGCAGGAATGCCCCTCCCACAGGAGAACAGGAAAGACCCGGTTTTCTGTTCACTGGGAACTGTTCACTGTTCACTCGCCCTCACCCGCCCGTGCTCGCCAGGTGCGGCGTATCGCCGAAATCGCCCTCATGCAGATGATGGGACACTTCCTTGCCCACCAGGGTCTGGCAGATGCTGCGCTTGAGAGCGGGCATGTCGGCGTCGTCCTGGAGCAGGGGGCGCAGGTCGTGGGTACCGTTGCCGAACAGGCACAGTCGCAGGCCGCCACGGGCGGTGACCCGGAGGCGGTTGCAGCCGTCACAGAAACCGGGAGCGTAGGGGGCAATCAGGCCGATGCGGCCGGCGTAGTCCGGGTGGGTGTATTCCACCGCCGGGCCATCGGTTTCGCCGCGCTTCTGCGGAACCCAGCCGGCGGCCTGAAGGCGGTCGGCCACGGTCTGGCCGCTGACATGGCGGCGGCGGAAATACTCGCCGTTGTCGGCGGTCTGCATCAGCTCGATGAAGCGCACCGCCACCGGGCGTTCACGCACGAACTCCATGAAGTCAGGCACTTCATGATCATTGAGCCCGCCCAGCAGCACGGTATTGATCTTCACACTGGGAATGCCGGCGGCAATGGCCGCGTCGATGCCGGCCATGACCTTGTCGAAACGCTTGTCGCCGGTGATGCGCTCGAAGCCTTCCGGGTTCAGGCTGTCCAGGCTGATATTGATGGCGGAAAGGCCCGCCTCGCGCAGGGCCTCGGCCTGACGGGCCAGATTGAAGGCATTGGTGGTCAGGGCCACCTTCTCGATGCCCGGGGTGGCGGCGGCCTCGGCAATGATGGCCAGGGCATCCTTGCGCACCAGCGGCTCGCCGCCGGTAATGCGGAGCTTGCGGATGCCCAGCTCGGCGAAGCTGCGCACCAGCCGGCCGATTTCGGCCTGGTGCAGGAAACCGGTGGGCCGGCCCTGATAGCCGTCCGGCAGGCAGTACTCGCAACGGAAGTTGCAGACATCGGTAATGGAAAGCCGCAGATAGGCGAAACGCCGGCCGAAACGGTCTTCCAGTTCGGAATCCGGAACCTGGCCGCGATCCACGGTGGGCGCCCGGCGGGGCATCGGCCACGGCAGGGGCTCGGCAGGTGTGTCAGCGTCGGCGGCCTGCGCGGGGGCGGGCCGTTGCGGGTTTGAAGCTTGCATTGTGCACTCCTTTCCAATGCCGGGAGGCAGTGGCGTTTCCGCGCGCTGCCCTGGCCGCTACCGGCGGGAAGATCCCCGCCGTTCGGCGGCATCCGTGCCATACCCGGGGGGCTGCAGGCATCGGATGCTCGGAGTCAGGCTGCGTTACCACAGCCTCGCAATCAGTGTGCCGCCGAATCGACGGGCGTACCTTGACGGAGGTCAAGCGGCCGGGGGATCGCGCCGTGGGGCGCGGTGACCCACTAGAAGCTGGTCATCAGGCGCTCGATGCGCTGATAGTCATGGCTGCTGGCATCTTCAAAGGGGGAGGGTGGCTGTTCCGCCAGCCAGCGCTCCAGTGCCTGCCAGTCGCTCTCCCACAGCAGGGAGTCCGCCCGGCGAAAGAGCTCGGATTCCTCCACATCCATGTGACCGTGATAGAGGAAGAGATAGCGGGCGAGCGCGCCCAGGAACTCGTCCCGGGAGACGTGGTTGTCGGCCCGGATGGCCTCAAGCAATTGGTGGAGAGTTCGGGTGGCCTCGTCCAGTTCCACATGCTCGGCATTCAGCTGTTCAATGGTTCCACGCAGGCCGGGGTCACGATCCAGCATGCGCTGGAACAGCCGGTCTTCCAGCGGATGATGGTGTTCGTCGGCGTGACGGGAACAGTAGTCCACGAAGGCGGCCATGGCGTCGGTGTCCAGCCCCTCGCCGTGATGGCAGCGATCCAGCTCCCATTCCATGCGGCGGATCAGTCGGGCGAAGCGGCGATGATCGTTCTTGAGTTTCTGTATGACGGTGTTCATGGCGGCCTGCTCCCGGCGCCGCTTCAGCGCGTTGTGGTGGGTTCGACGGCGTGGAGCAGTGGATCCAGTCGCTGGAAATCATTGCCGTCCCGTCTCGCAAAGGCAGTCACCGGGGCGCTGTCCAGCCAGGCATCCAGTTGCCGCACATCCTCTTCGGTCAGAAGCCGGTCAGCCCGCCTGAACAGGCGCTCTTCTTCCGTGCTGATGTGGTGATGGAACAGCCCGAGGTATTCGCCCAGCGCCTCGAGGAAGCGGTCGCGACGCACATAGTCCACCGAGTTCACCGCTTCCAGCATGTCCCGCAGCTCGCGGGTTGCCCAGCGCAGGTGCAGATGTTCCTGTTCCAGTTGGCGGATGATCGGCCCCAGGCCCGGATCTCTGGCCAGCAGGCGATCAAAGACGCGATCCTCCAGCGGGTGGTGGAAATCGTCCGCATGACCGGAGCAGTAATCCACGAACTCGCTCATGAGCATGAGATCAATGTCATCGCCCTGCAGGCAGCGCTCCATGGCGGATTCCATGTGCTCGATCAGGCGCGTGAACGCCCTGTGATCGGCTTGCAACTGTTCGATGGCACGGCTCATTCACATTACCCCCTCGGCTTTCGGCCGAACGGCCATTTCCCTGAGTTCAGCATGCGCCGGCCCCGTGCCCCATGATTTGATCTGGCTCAATCGAATGACATTTTTCGCCCCCCGGCCACTGACCGTTCGTCGTCGTGAAAATACCACTTGTCACCGCCCGCTCATGAACTAGATTTCATTGACCTGCACCCCGCAGGGAGTCGTGTGAAATTCCAGTGGAGGGATTCGACGATGCGCAAAAAACTGCTATTTCCCCTGATTGCCTTCTTCATTCTTCTGACCTTTGCCGGCTCGGCCATGGCCGAGCGCTACATCATCCTGTACAAACAGAACAACGTGCCCCAGAACCTGGTGTCCAGTATCGAGGCCGCCGGCGGTGAGCTGCTGACCAGCTTCGATCACCTGGGCATTGCCATAGCCCGATCCGACAACGCCAATTTCAGCGACCTCATGGCCGGTGACAATCGTGTGCGTTCGGTGGGCATTGAGCCGGCCATGGCATTGCCGGATGTCAGTCAGGTGGAATTCCCGAACAGTGGCCCGACCGCCGATGACTGGCTGTTCAACGATGGCCTGCTCTGGGGCATCGAACGGGTGCATGCCCCCGAAGCCTGGGCCGCCGGCGTGACCGGTTCGCACAACACCACGGTGGCGGTGATCGACACCGGTATCGCCTGGAATCATCCGGACCTGGCGCCCAATGTGACCCATGTGGCCTGCTACAGCTCGGCCGGCTATCACGAAGGGCTCTGGGTGGCGGGCGCACCCTGCAATCCCTATCCCAGCCAGTCAGACCACGGCACCCATGTGGCCGGTACGGTAGCGGCCGCCTTTGGTGGAGCGGGGGCGGTGGGTGTCGGCCCGAATCTGGCGCTCGCCAGTTACAACACCTTTGAAATAATCCCGGGTTGTGGCCTGTGCGCCTTCAGTTCATCCCGCTGGCTGGCCATGCTGGATGCGGCGGACCGTGGCTTCCAGGTCATCAACATGAGTCTTGGTGCTCTGGGGCGGTACGGCCAGGGGCAGGGCACCGACGGCCTGGCCACCTTCGTGGCGGCGGACAACCGCATCGCCAATGCGGTGGTCTCGGCGGGAACCTCCATCGTGGCGTCGGCCGGTAACGCGGGCCTGAACCTCAACGGCACGCTCATCAACCTGCCCGGTGGCCTGCCCGGCATCGTCAACGTCGGCGCCAGTGGCATCCAGCCCGCTCCGCGTTATCAGCCGGGCGTTTCCTTCGATGTGCGCGCCTTCTACAGCAATTATGGTGCGGCGATTGATGTGGCCGCACCGGGTGGTGACTGTGGCCAGATCGGTATCTGTGACCCGGCGACCCGTCCGGCCGACTGGTTCGAGTATCTGGTGCTCTCGACCATTGTTTTTCCCAACGAGGCCTGTGCCCAGACCGCCTCCTGCGGACTGGGTTTCGGCTGGAAGGCCGGCACCTCCATGGCTTCACCCCATGCCGCCGGTGTGGTCGGTCTCATTCGAGACGAGAATCCCGATCTGAGTGCCCGCCAGGCCGTCAATCGTCTGCAGCGGGACGCCGATCGCATTCACGGGAACCGTCAGGAGTTTGGCAGTGGCATCGTCGATGCCCGTGCCGCCATTCACTGAACACGGTGTTGCTTCGGGTGGCTCGTGTCTGACCCGCAAACAGAAAGGCCCGGCATTCGCCGGGCCTTTTCCGTGTCCTGCCTGCTCGCCGTCAGACCTCGATCTCGATCCTGAGCTCGCATTTCGCCTTGAGGGAATTGCTGATCAGGCAGTGCTGCTTGGCCTTTTCCAGCAGCACGGCAATGTCCTCTTCCTCGCCATCGTCCGCTCTCAGGCGGGCGCTGATGACAAAGCGGGTAAACTGAAGGCCGTCCTCTGTCTTGTCCAGGGTGCCCTCGGTGTCCACCCAGAGATCCGTCCACCCGAGATTGGACTTGCGGCTGACGGCCCGGAAGGTGAGCAGAAAGCAATTGCTGATGGATGCCACCAGCAGGGTTTCGGGCGACCAGAAGTCACCGCTGCCACCGAACTGGGCCGGGGAATCGGTTTCCAGATCCTTCAACCCGGGGCTCTTGGCGATGATGATACCGTTGGGCCCGCCGTTGGCGGAGGCTTTGTAGAGATGGGGCATGCCTTGCATGGTCTGTGCTCATTTCGCTATTGGCTCGGGTATACACTTTAAGGGGATGGCCGTCCGATGGAGTTGATCTGTATCAACTAAAACACAGGCCTCGGGAAATGATTCCGGGGCGAGGGAGAACATGGAATGAATGAGGGAAATGGCGCCCGAATCTGGGTGGATGCCGATGCCTGCCCGGTGGTGGTGCGGGAAATCCTCTTCAAGGCGGCCGATCGGCGGGGCGTACCACTCACCCTGGTGGCCAACCAGCCCATCCGCGTGCCCCCCTCGCGCTGGATTCGCCAGATGCAGGTGGGCAGCGGTTTTGACGTGGCCGACGATGAAATCGCCCGCCGTGCCGAGCCCGGTGATCTGGTCATCACCAGCGACATCCCCCTGGCGGCGGAGGTCATCGAAAAAGGTGCCCACGCCCTGAGCCCCCGTGGCGAGTGGTACTCGAAGGACAACATCCGCCAGCGCCTCAACATGCGGGATTTCATGGACAGCATGCGCGCCAGCGGCATTCACACTGGCGGCCCGCCCGCCCTGAGTCAGGCTGACCGCCAGGCCTTCGCCAATCACCTCGATCGTTATCTGACCCGGGCCGAAAAATCGGCCTGAGGCGGGTGGGGAACCTTCATTATCCCCGGCGGCTCGAAACCGCTGTTCCACCCTGCAATACACTCACAGCGGAGCCCGCCCAATGAACAGGAAAAACCAGCCATCGCTCCTTCTCGGCCTCGCGGCCCTGGCCCTGTCGGCCTGCTCCAGCAACCCGCCCATGCAGACCGTGGACTACGTGGATATCGAGCGCTTCATGGGCGACTGGTACGTCATCGCCCACATCCCCACGTTCATCGAGCGGGATGCCCACAACGCCCTGGAACAATATGAACTGAACGAAGACGGCACCATCGCCACCACCTTCACCATGCGGCGGGGCGGTTTCGATGAGCGTGTGCGCGAATACAACCCCACCGGTTTCGTGCGCAGCGAGAACAACGCCGAATGGGGCATGCGCTTCATCTGGCCCTTCAAGGGCGAGTTTCTCATCATCTATCTCGACGAGGATTACCAGCACACCATCATCGGCCGCACGAAACGCGACTACGTCTGGCTCATGGCCCGTGAGCCGGCGATGGACGAAGCCGATTACCAGCGCCTGGTGCAGTTCATTGCCGATCGGGGTTATGACATCGGGGAGCTGCGTCGCGTACCGCATCGCTGGGACTGAGCCCGGCATCAACCCCGTTCGCCGAGGGCATCCAGCCAGGCCTCGATGTGCTGGCGCATGGCCACCGGCTGCTCGGTGGGAATCCAGTGCAGGGCGTCGATTTCATCAATGGTCACCCGGGGTAACTGGCCGAGAAGCTGTCGTGTCATGGGCGGGTCGCCGAACAAGCCACCCGAAGAGAGCAGGGCCAGCGCCGGTGCCTGAATCTGTTCCAGCCCCTTCATGGGCTTGAGCACCTGATTGAGAGATTGCAGGTAGGCGGCACTCGGCATGTAGAACATGTCCTTGCCGGGTTTGGCATAGCGTCCGGTGATGGCCGAGGGGTCACCCGCTTCTTCCACCGCCCGGCGTGACTGAATGTCCAGCTCGGTGAGATCCAGTGACGGCAGCTGACGCCGGTACAGGCCCAGCTTGTTGAAGGGCAGGATCACTCCCGCCAGCAGGGGCAGCAGGTAACGCACCTTGCGCACACGCCCCAGCACGCCCCCCAGGGCCTGGGCAAACATGGGCTCGACCAGCACCAGGCCCTTGCAGCGATCCGGATAACGGCGGGCAAAATGCAGGGCCAGATTGGCCCCCAGGCAATGGCCGCCCACCACGGCTTGCTCCACCCCCTCGGCATCCAGCAGAGCGGCAATGTCATCGGCCCAGATATCCAGATTGATGCGCCCGCGCACCGCCGAGCCCCCGTGCCCGCGCAGATCCGGGCAGAAAATATTCCATTCCCGTTCGGTCACCGTCGCTTCGGCGAACTCGCTCCAGCGGGTGCCGTTGCTGGCCAGGCCATGGCACATCAGCAGGGTCTGCCGATCACCGGGCAGCTGCCATCGGCGATAGAACAGCCGCGTGCGTCCTCTGCTGAAGGTACATTCCTGCTTCATCGCCTGTACTCCGCGATTCCTGGCCGTCGCAACAGCATGCCAGATTTGACCCGGCCGGCGTGAATCCGACAGGCTATGTCTCGCTCGTCAAACATCATGGCCGAGGGGAAGCGGCCTTCAATCCAGGGGAAGGGAATGAATTCACGATGGATGGTTCTGGCAATCGCCGCCCTCGCCTTGAGCGCCGCGCTGTGGTGGGTGCTGCCTGACGAAGAAACCGCGATACCTGAAGTTAATGGCCTTGAACCCGCCTCGGATGGGCATCCATCCAGCGACGCCAGCGCGAAAGACGATGCCCCTGCCCGAACGGCAGACAGTCAGCCGGGGCCCAGTGACGACGACGAGCAAGACCCTGGCGCGACAGAAGGCAACGGCTTGATCCTGAACTCCGAGTCGCCGGACTGGGATGCCATCGCTGATGTGGATGAGACGCGCGAGGCACTTATTCGTGCCTTTGAAGCGGGTGACGTCCACGCGGCTTATCAGCTGTATGAGATCGCGCAGCTGTGCATACTGACCCTTGCCATTGAGGATATGGGGTCAGGCATTGATGAGGAAGTGGATCCGGATCGCCGGACGAACATGGCTGAACTGCATCAGCGCGCGGCGTCCATGGAGACACGCTGTCAGGCCAGTAGTCTGGCAGACCCGAGAAAGCTGATAACGGAAAACGACCGCTGGCTGGAAAAGGCCGCTGACGCCGGTCATGCCGAGGCCATGTATCGCACCCTGTTTGCCGGGGTACGCCGAATGCGTCCCGACAATGACGATGCCCGCGAAGAACAATTGGCACGTGAACAGGCAATCTACGAACGACTACGTGACAATTGTCATGCGCGCAGCCTGCATTCAACGGGCATGCATCTGGCCCGGGGCTCGGCGATTGTCGGCACGCTGGATCGCCAAACCGACTGGGGCCGCGATGACCACACCTCCCGCCACATGGATGCCTTCGCCCATCGCTACGCCGCGGCCCGCCTGAATGATGATGGTCGTCCCGCCGAACAGGCCCGCGACAGCCAGCATTTGCTCACCGCCGAGGAAGAACTCCAGGCCCGCGAGTGGGCCGATTCCCTGCTGGCGTCCTGTCCCTAGTCCTCGTCGTCATAACCCCACGGCCGTGGCGGCGTCTCGATGGTCTCCGAGAGATCGAATTCCACCCGGATGGAGTGGCCGTACTTCGGCCAGTGCACCCCGTACTGCAGGGTGTCCTCGTCCACGAAGTCGAAGAACCAGAAGTTGTCCGCCCGCTTGGGCAGGATCTCGGCGGTGTGCTCGTCCGCCGGGAAGATCTGACGCGTCGGCAGGCCAGGAGTAGGGGCATCACCGCCATACTGGCTGATGGCCTCCTCGGTCCCGTCCTCATAGCGGTGGTCGTGCTTGAGCCGGATGGTGCCGTCGACGATGGTCAGGATCCAGTTGCGGGAATGGTTATCGTCGATATGAAAAGGCGCGTGGATGCGGTCGTCTTCGCACTCCATCACCTGCATGCGCATCTCACGGCCCTCGACCCCGTCGGCGTAATAATGCGTCACATCCGAAATCTCCCCCGCAAACGCCTGGCCACACAGGGCCTGGAAACGCTCCCAGAAGGCCCGCTGTTCCTCGGGCAGGGTCTCTGGTCCGGCCAGGGCCGGGTTGGCCATCAGAAGGGCGGGGAGCAGGGTGGCCGTCAGGCGCTTGAGGGGCAGATTCATGCAGGGTCTCCGGCGTGGACGAAACCCCCATCCTAGGCCCTTGGCGGCGGGATTGCCACGCCGCCGCCCGCTTGACCGCCGCACGGTGCGGGTCTAGTTTAATGAGTACAGCGGGCCGCAATCGTGACGGCCCGTCTTGTCGGAGAAGGGCATGAAACCGACCGACACCTATCACCCTGACTATTTCCACAAGGTCGTGGATTGTCAGTGGGCCTGTCCCGCGCACACCGACGTCCCGGGCTACATCCGCCTCATTGCCCAGGGCCGCTACACCGACGCCTACATGCTCAACCGGGACTCCAACGTCTTCCCGGGCATCCTCGGTCGCGTCTGTGACCGCCCCTGCGAACCCGCCTGCCGGCGCGGGCGGGTGGACGATGAAAAGCCGGTGGCCATCTGCCGACTCAAGCGCGTTACCGACGACTACAAGGACGACATCAGCGACCGCCTGCCCAGGGCCCCCAAGAAAAAGAACGGCAAGAAGATTGCCTGCATCGGCGCCGGCTGTGCCTCGCTCACCGTGGCCAATGACCTGGCCCCGCTGGGCTATGAAGTCACCATCTTCGAAAAGCTCGACGTCACCGGCGGCCTGATGCGCTCCAACATCCCGCGCTTTCGCCTGCCGCCCAAAGTCCTGGACGAGGAAATCGACAACATCCTCGACATGGATGTGGACCTGCGCCTCAACAGCCCCATCGAATCCATGCAGGCCCTGCTGGAAGAAGGCTTCGACGCCGTCTTCGTCGGCGCCGGCGCCCCCCGCGGCAAGGACCTGAAACTCGATGGCCGGGACGAGGCCCAGAACACCGGCCGGGTGCACATCGGCATCAACTGGCTGGAATCGGTGGCCTTCGAGCACATCGAATCCATTGGCGAAAAGGTGCTCATCATCGGTGCCGGCAACACCGCCATGGACTGCTGCCGCACCTCCCTGCGCCTGGGCGCCAATGACGTCCGCGTCATGGCGCGAAAACCCGCCGACCAGCTCAAGGCCTCGGAATGGGAACTGGAAGACGCCCTGGAAGAGGGCGTGGAACTGATGACCTGCCATTCCCCCAAGGCCTTCGTGGTGGAAGGCGGCAAGCTCAAGGGCATGCATTTCGAAGTGCTGGAATACTTTGAAAAAGATGGCCGCCAGAAGAGCAAGGTCGTCGATGAAATCTTTCTGCCCTGCGACGATGTCATCCTCGCCATCGGCCAGGAAAACGCCTTCCCCTGGATCGAGCGCGACATCGGTATCGAATTCGATGACTGGGAAGTGCCGGTGGTGGACAAGATCACCTACCAGTCCACCCGTCCCGGGGTCTTCTTCGGTGGCGATGCCGCCTTCGGCCCGGAGAACATCATCTGGGCCGTGCGCCACGGCCATGAAGCCGCCATCTCCATCCACAAATACGTCAACGGCGAAGACATCACCCAGCGCCTGCCCAATGCCGTGGATGTGCACACCGTCAAGATGGGCCAGCACGAATGGGCCTACTCCAACCAGTATGCCCCGGAAGAGCGCCGCCTGGTTCCCCATGTGGACATGAAAAAGCGCTTCAAGAATGTGAACATCGAAGTGGAACTGGGTTTTGGCCAGGAAGAGTGGGCGGTGGAAGTGGAGCGCTGTCTCAACTGCGACATCCAGACCATCTTCTTCAACGACAAATGCATCGAGTGCGACGCCTGCATCGACATCTGCCCGACGCAATGCCTCACCATGCTGCACATTGAAGACGAGGAGAGCGAGGAATCCGTCCGCGCCCGCCTCAAGGTCCCGGCCAGAAACCCCGACCAGGCCATCTACGTCTCCGCCAAGCTACCCCAGACCAAACGCCACATGGTCAAGGACGAAGACCAATGCGTGCACTGCGGCCTCTGCGCCGAACGCTGCCCCACCGCCGCCTGGGACATGAAACACGGCGAAGTCTTCATCCCCAAAGTCGGCGACGAGGTGGCCGCCCGCACACCCGAAAAGAAACGAGCCTGATGAAAAGCAACAACCACAAAGGCCTCCCAAGCCCAGCCACCAGGTCCTCCCCCTTGCGAGCCCCGCTCGGAAGGGGGAGCCAGAGGGGGATCAAACACCCCAGCGGACCAGAATCCCCTTTGAGGAAGAGTAATGCCCCAGGTCAATGACTTCACCCTAAAGATCGCCACGGTCAACGGCACCGGCTCCGCCAGCGCCAATGGCCTCTTGATGAAATCGATCTTCCGCATGGGTGTCCCGGTGATGGGCAAGAACTACTTCCCCTCCAACATCCAGGGCCTGCCCACCTGGTACGAAATCCGCGTCACCGACCCCGGCCATCTCACCCGCGCCGGCCAGGTCCACTTCATGGTCGCCATGAATGCCGAAACCTTCGCCAAGGACCAGGCCGAGATCGCCCCCGGCGGCTACCTCTTCTACGACAGCACCTGGCCGCGTACCCGCGAGATCACCCGCGACGACATCACCGTCATCGGCGTGCCCCTGGCGGAGATGATCAACCACCACTTCGTCGAACCCCGCACCCGCATCCTGATGAAGAACGTCGCCTATGTGGGCGCCCTGGCGGCACTGCTGGATCTGGACCTGGACATCATCGAGCAACTGCTCAAGGAAACCTTCGGCGAGAAGAAGGCCAAGCTGGTCGAGCCCAACATGGAAGCCGTCCACATCGGCTACGACTACGCCAAGAAGCACTACGACTGCCCGCTGCCCCTGCATGTCAAAAAGGCCGACATGACAAAAGGCCATGTCATCGTCGACGGCAACACCACAGCTGCGCTGGGCGCCATGCTCGCCGGCGCCAATGTGGCCGCCTGGTATCCCATCACCCCGTCCACCAGCGTCATGGACGCCTTCACCAGCTTCTGCGCCAAGCACCGCCACGACGACCAGGGCCAACCCCAGTACAAGATCATCCAGGCCGAGGACGAGCTGGCCGCCTGCGGCATGGTGCTCGGCGCCGGCTGGATGGGCGCCCGCGCCTTCACCGCCACCTCCGGCCCCGGCATCAGCCTGATGAACGAGTTCATCAGCTTCGGCTATTACACCGAGATCCCGGCCGTGATCTTCGACATCCAGCGCGTGGGCCCCTCCACCGGCATGCCCACCCGCACCCAGCAGTCCGACATCAACGAATGCGCCTACGCCGGCCACGGCGACACCCGCCACATCTGCCTCTACCCGGCCGACCCCCGCGAGGCCTTTGACTTCGCCATCAGAAGCTTCGACCTGGCCGAGCATTTCCAGACCCCGGTCTTCGTGGTCTCGGATCTCGACATCGGCATGAACGAATGGATGGTCCCCGAACTGAAGTGGAACGAGAGCTACCGCCCGGATCGCGGCAAGGTCCTCTCCGCCGGCGATCTAGACAAACTGGAAGGCCGTTTCGGCCGCTACCAGGACCCGGACCGTGACGGCATTCCCTGGCGCACCCTGCCCGGCGTGCACCCCAAGGGCGCCTATTTCACCCGCGGCTCCGGCCACTCCGAGCACGGTACCTACACCGAAGACGCGGCCGAGTACCAGCGCGTCCTCGACCGCCTGCGCCGCAAGTTCGACACCGCCAGGAAATTCGTCCCGGCCCCCTACATCGACTACGCCCGCAGCAAACCCGTCAAGGCCGGCATCATCAGCCTCGGCTCCTGCGACCTGGCCGTGAAGGAAGCAAGACACAATCTCAAGGGTAAGGGCACCGAATTCGACTACTGCCGCATCCGCGCCTTCCCCTTCACCGACGACATCCGCCAGTTCATCGACGAACACGAAACCGTCTTCGTCATCGAACAAAACCGCGACGCCCAATTAAAAGCCATGCTGCAAGCCGAACTGGACGCCGACGCCCGCAAACTCGTCCCCATCCTCCACTACAACGGCCTCCCCATCGCCTCCATGCACATCGAAGCCGCCATCGAGGACCACTTCCGAGAGGCCGAGGCATCATGAAAACCATTGCTATCTCGCGCAGAGACGCCAGGAAATTCAAAGGCTGTTTCTCGCGCAGAGACGCAGAGTCGCAGAGAAAGAAAAAATTCCATTCTGGAACTGGTTTTAGTGGTGGGAGAGGCTTCAGCCTTGACAATCTGCCAGCTGCCCCGGCAATCGCACTTGACCCGCAGCCACCCCAATCTTCCACCCAAACAAAACCCACAAGCCCTTCTTCAGGTTTTCTCAGCGTCTCAGCGTCTCTGCGCGAGAAAAATCTTTTGAATGTAGAGGTCTGACCCATGAGCTTCATGACCAAGCCAAAGGTCCACCACCCGAACCTCCCCAAAAACAAACTGGGCCTCACCACCCGCGACTACGAGGGCGGCATGTCCACCCTCTGCGCCGGCTGCGGCCACGACTCCATCACCGCCGGCCTGATCGAAGCCGTCTGGGCCTTGGACATCGAACCCCACAAGGTCGCCAAGATGAGCGGCATCGGCTGCTCCTCCAAAACCCCGGCCTACTTCCTGCGCGAAGCCCACGGCATCAACGCCGTCCACGGCCGCATGCCCTCCATCGCCACCGGCGCCCAGGCCGCCAACCCGGAACTCCACTTCATCGGCGTCTCCGGCGACGGCGACTCCCTCAACATCGGCTTCGGCCAGTTCGCCCACGCCATCCGCCGCGATGTAAACATGCTCTACATCATCGAAAACAACGGCGTCTACGGCCTCACCAAAGGCCAGTTCTCCGCCAGCGCCGATGTCGGCAGCAAGGCCAAGTACGGCCAGGTCAACGAAAACCCACCCATCGACCCCGTACTCACCGCCATCACCCTCGGCTGCGGCTTCGTCGCAAGAGGCTTCTCCGGCGACAAGGATCAGCTCATTCCGCTGATTCAGGCGGGCCTCAAGCACAACGGCTTCGCCCTCATCGATGTCATCAGCCCCTGTGTGGCCTTCAATGACCACGAGGGGAGCACCAAGAGTTATGCCCATACTCGTGAATACTTCCATCCCGCCATTCACACCGACTTCATCCCGCCCCGGGAAGAAATCAAGGTGGAGTATGAGAAGGGCAAGGCCATGCCCATTGAGTTGCATGACGGGTCGACCATCGTGCTGAGGAAGATTGATGTGGATCATGAGCCGACGAATCGGGCGGCGGCTATTGGGTATTTGGAGCGGCATCGGGAGGCTCAGGAGATTGTTACTGGGTTGCTTTATGTTAATGAGGATCATGGGGGTGGGGTAGGGGATGTTATGCCGCCTAAGAGTCTGACGGGTGGGGCTGCGATTAGGGATCCAAAGAAGATTTTGGAAACCTTTCAGTCGACAAGTCGCTGAGAATGCGCATCCTGCAAGCTGGCTCGAAACGCCAACGCGGGATTGGACATAAGCACAGAGTAGGCTAAGCTGAAATCCATAGCCAGGGACGAGGCCGCCATGAACCAGCCCCCAATCCAATCACCTAGCTATCTCGCCACACGGTTGGCGTGCCGGGACATTATCGAAATCGCAAAAAAAAGCGCCGTGCAATATAACACCGTCCGGCGAATCCGCAGATTTTCCCAACTTTATGTTTCTACGAGAAAAATAAGCAAATCCGCGCTCCCATGCCCACCGGCTTATACTGCAGTCCCGATAATATGGGATACACCGCGAGCCGTATAATCAACTGTTAGGACTGGTATGAGTTTTCGACGATATCTTGAAAATAAATACACGACTGCTTCTGTAATGCAGGAGGCGATTTACCGTGACCAAGAGATGGTCGTGATGCTCACGAGTGGACCGCAGGACGCAGACCTTGTTCGCACATGGATGAGAGACTACGGGCTTTTCCAAGGCATCACGACGCAGAACAGAAATGCAGTCGTGAAACAGTTCCTGCACTTTGCGCGGCAGCATGAGCGAACCGGTCGCCAACCGTCTGCCGCTGATATTGAGGCGCTATTCACAGAGCTTCTTACTGCTCTTCATCGGCAAGTACCACGAAGTTGGGTGTCGGCGAGTTCAAAACTCCTTTGGTGTCTCTATCCACAGACGGCTGTTATCTATGACGCTTTCGTACATCGTGCACTGGTGGTTATGCAATGTTTAGATAATGATCTTGCGGACTTTCCGAGAATCGGAGCAGCACCGCGGATAGGCAGTGAGGCAGATATCGCGCTAGCAGTTCGGCATTACATGAACTATTACGCCATGGTCCACCAACTGTTGTCCGTCCATCGCGAACTCCTGAACAATCTTCGAAACAAATACGGCGTGACCTACCCGTACGACATCAGGATCATAGATAAGGTGCTGTGGATGATTGGAAATCCCAGGCAGGCGTATTGATTAAATACCTAACAATCGCAGGCACAGGGACAAAATTTTCGCTGCGCTTCAATTTTGCCCGTGCTGCGGGCGTTACAGGGCTAGATCATGACCACGGAGCTTCAAAAAACACTAGCCTTAGACCAAGAGCTTTTTAATGCGGTGAGGCTTATCAAAGCAGGTCTTGGGCAGCTTCAGACGCTCAATGCGGGCAATGACTTCTATCACCTACCGCTATTAACTTTGGCAAGTGGGTTCGAGCGGTTCATGAAGGTTACGTTATGCTTCCGTTGGCTTGAGGTGCATGGCAGTTTTCCGACCAGCAAAGCTTTACCATCCGGGCGAAACGGACATGACCTCAAATGCCTGCTCGAAAGAGTTCGTGCTGAATGCTTTTTAGATGATTACGTAGACAATATCCCTGTAGCAAAGGCAGACGTCGAATACCTAAATTCAAAGGAGCTTCTGTCATTTATTTCTGTGCTTAGCGACTTTGGGCAAGCGGCGCGGTACTACAATTTGGATGTGGTCGTTGGCCGGAATGTGCAAACGGATGATCCGGACGCTGCGTGGCAACGGCTTGAGACTGAGATACTTTTGGCTCGCAAAGACCTAATGGATGAAATTACAAATAACCCTGCAAGCAATCGAGTCCATATAGAAATTAATAATGAAGTTGTTTCTCGACTTGAAAGGTTTGCGAGAGCGCTCGCCAGGCTTTATACAATAGGAAAGATTGGAGTAGAGGTAAGGAGATACCTAGGCTATATTGGCTATTTTCTTCATCTTTCAGATTCTGACCTTGGAACAAAGAAATATGAGCTATCGGGCAGCGCCCTGTAACAATCGCAGGCACAGCGACGGCTTTTTCGTTCCGGCTGCGCCTCCACTACAAAGCCGTGCGTGCTGCGGGCGTTATGGGCACTAGAATCAGATAGGGAGTAACCGTTGGAAGAACTACAATTTAAAATTGATGGCCCTATTCTGAAGGGGGGAGTTCCGCTTCCCGTAGCGATATCTGCTTTGAGTAGCTTTCAAAGCATTGTCGACAAAACCTATCTTGTTACCGCCGAAAAAAGCCGTATAACCGCATCCGAAAGAGAAAAATTTTACATAAAGGCGACTGAGTTCAAGCACGGTTCTTTGCTAACGTATTTTGAGATTGCTTTGCAAGGCGTCCAGCTAGGGCTACCGCTCGTGTCAAGCCTTGGTCCGCAAAACATATGGGATTTAACCAAAGACACTTTCTCTATGTTGAAACTTGTTTGTGGTGCGGTACGTAGCGGAAATCAGCCTACCTATGAGTTCAACAACAATGGCGATGTCGATCTTAGAATTGGCGATGAACATCATCACTATCATGGCCCCGTATTCCAAATCGCTCAACTCGCACTTCCAAATTACCAAGATTTGGCACACTTGCTGGGTAATAGAAAATTAACAGAAGTGTCTGCTGGTAAACGGTTCAGCTCAAAACATGATATTTACCTTGGTGAGGCCGATCGGGACGCTTTTGACATTCCGACAAAAATACAGAAAGAAACGACGGAGCTTAAGTGTGAAGTATTTGATTTTAACAAATACAAGAATGCTGGGAAGCTGTCCGTCTCTGATGCTGGGCAGGCGATACCACTTGGTGAGTATAGTTTCACCATTTTCGGAAACCAGGATAACGTAGAATACATTTATACGTTGCTCAAGCCGCAAGTGACGTTGTACTGCCTCGTAGAAGAAGCAGTGAGCCCGTTCGGAGGGGTAGTTGTCCATAAATTGCACATTACCGGCGTCGGATCATAACAATTTGCTGCACGTAAATTACTCGCTACGCTCCTGATTTAGCGGTGAGGAATGCGTTAAGTTACATGGGAGAGGGTATGAATGTGAATTTGGCGAGGCCACAAGAGTTGTTTTCGCTCGCCGCGGGAGATGTGGTCCCTAAGCGCAATCTCTTCGACCTGATTCAGTACTCCAAGGTCGTTGACTCTCAGTACTGGGGAGGTGAAGAGGTTCAAATAAGGAATACGCCGCAGCAGGGGGTTAATTGGATTGGCGAGCCACCCGCATGTCATGGAGTAATCATCAAGACGCGGCCAGGTGCTTATGAAGAGGATGGGTGGGCAGGCAAAAACAAGACAGCTTTTCACTACTCGTTCAAGGCCCGCAGCGGCAAAGTGTCGCATTCGGAAAAGGCGAACGCGGCACTAATTAATCAACCTCAGTATAAGTATCCTGTTATGCTATTCACAGAGAGTGGTGACTCTTGGGTTTATGAAGGCACTTTTTCAGTCTCTGAAATTGAGAGAGGGTACGTTGTACTGCAGCGCGGATCTGGTTTCGCGCCAGAACAAGCTCCACCGCAGGAAGAAGTGCTTTATCAAGAGGGTGGAAGAAGGTACGTTACTCACCTGATGGCTGAGCGCAACCAAGAGGTCGTAAAGGCTCTTAAAGCTAGATCCGCCTCGGTTTGCGATATTTGTCATATGAATTTTTTCGAGCAGTATGGCGTCGAGTACATAGAGGCGCACCATAAGGTGCCTATATCTACCTACTCTTCTTCTTACGTTGTAGGGCGGGATGATTTTGCGTTGCTTTGTCCAAACTGCCATAGAGCGGTACATATTTACATGAAGAAAGAGGGGCTGGAATATCCGGAAATAAAACAGAAGCTTCAGGTTAAAGAAGCCTAAAAAGCGAAGGCACTGGGACAAAATTGCTGCTGCGCTACAGTTTGTCCGTGCTGCGGGTGTGCTCCTGGGTCTAGTGGATACCTTGTCCGGACTTTTTTGCCTCACCCGGTATTACAAAAAAATTCCCGGCGATACCGTCGGAAGTGCAATCAAGTAATGGATTTGTAGACTATATTTGCGATCTTTTTTGCCAAAAGCGGGGGGACAGCATTTCCGGTTTGTATGTATTGCTCAGTTCTATTGCCTTCAAAGAAGTAATCATCAGGAAATGTTTGAATTCGTGCGGCCTCGCGGACAGTTAAACTTCGGCATTGTGTAGGGTCGGGGTGGATATAGTAATGACCGTCCTTTGAGATGTGGCTGGTTACGGTATTTCCTGGCTGGCCAGTAACCTGAACTCGAAACCGGTCTGCGAAGTAGCCTGAGGTCCAATTCTTGTGGTCAGGTGCAAGGGATTTCGGGAATTCGGATGAGCGCGGTGATCGGCCATGGTCCTCGGCAAAGGTAGACGCGAATAGATAGCGAGCAAGGTCCATGGGCATGTGTCCACGCGACTGATGATTGGCGGTTCCCTCGAGTGCGAAGGACTGGAGTTGCCTCAGGAGTCGCTTTTCGCCAGGCGTTCGGCCGAGCGGAATCCGATATTGGCGTATGAATCGCCCGCCTCGATCCCAGTTGTGAGCTAGGTGGCATGCTCTGGAAAGTGCGGATCGCATTCGGCGGGCGTCGGTCACTGAAAGGCCGGATCGGGAGGCCTGTCGGATGGCATCTTGTATTGCGTCAAGCCACTTTTGACTGCCGTTGTCGCCTTTGCTCAAGCCGCTCCGGACGTCGGGAAGGGAGCGTATAGCCCATTCAACTGGGACCGGTTGAGATGCTCTTCTCAGTATGCGTGGTTTCGGAGTCTGGACGCCGTCGTCACGGATGCCGATCAGAATGACCCGATGACGAGCCTGCGGTATGCCATAGTCTTCAGTACGAACGATGAAATTGTTTGCATCAATCCCATCCGGGTCGTCGCCCGGAAAATAGGCCTCATCCGTCACAAGTGAATGGATTCGATACCGGACTGGATTTCTGGCGCCTTGTTGGCCGTTGGGTTCGCTCAGATCCTTCAGTATTTGGGGGAAAATCAGTTCGTTACCGACCCGGGAGGAGAGGATTCCCTTGACATTCTCCATGACGAAGGCGGCGGGTCGGAATTCGGCCAGTATTTTCAGATACTGGCGGTAGAGGAAATGGCGCTTGTCCTTTTCCGGTCGATACCCTTTGTTTCCCCTGTTCCTGGATCGTCCGACCAGGCTGTATGCCTGGCAGGGAGGGCCGCCTATCAGGACCCACTGGTCGTCACGGCCCAGCTTGCTCTCAAGCATTTCGCGCAGCCGTTTAGTGCCGGCCGATGTCCCCAGTTCCAGCGGCCTGGTTTCTTGGTCGGCCTCCTCCCAGAGATGCTCTGTATGCATGTCGTACGGGGGGCATGCCGGGTCGCGCAGGTATTCGTAGTAGGATTCCGGAATGTCGCCGGCTTCCCGGCAGAGGCGATAGAAGGTGCGAAGGCGCAAGGTCCGGACTGCTGCGGGGTCCTTTTCGGCTGAGCATGCGATCTGGAATGGGCGCTCCCCGCCGGTGCCGGGAGGGGAGAAGCTTGCAAAACCCTCTCCAAGTCCCCCGGGACCTGCGAATATATCTACAACCTTGATTTTATTCATTATTACGTGTGCTCTCCCTGCTAATCTGACACGAGCGCCCCGCAAACAAGGCAGGACAGAACGAAATGACGGACATAGTGGACCCGGAAACTCGGTCGCGCATGATGGCGGCGATCCGAGGGAAGAATACCAGGCCGGAGCGGGTAATTAGAAGCGCCCTGCATCGGTCCGGCTTCCGGTTCCGGCTGCACGATCGCCGTCTGCCCGGGACCCCCGACCTGATTTTGCCGCGGTACCGGACGGTCATCTTCGTGCATGGGTGCTTCTGGCATCGGCACGCCGGTTGTTACTACACGACCGCCCCTGCCAGCCGCAAGTCGTTCTGGGACGAGAAGTTCGCGTCGAACATCGCCCGCGATCACCGTCACCAGCAGGAGCTCCTGGCGCTGAACTGGCGGGTTCTGGTGGTCTGGGAATGCGGGGTCCGTCACCAGCCGGAAGCCGTGCTGGACAGGCTGACCACCTTGCTCTTGCAAGAAAGCTCCGGAATATGTGAAATTCCTAAGAGTCCGCCCCGTTCCAGAGTCTGAGCCGGGACCACGGGCTCTGCTACCAGGCTTCCCACCGCCGCCCTGCCGGTGGCAGTATTGGGCAAAGGGACGGATTGCATTCGATTCTGGCTTACAGCCGAAGACATGCCTAGGGAGATCCCATGGAAGGCCTATCTGACCGGCAATTGCAGAGATTTCGGAAAGAGTTTCGGAAGGGCTTGGCCAGCGGTCTGGGGCTCGACGGCGCGAAGCGGGACCTTCAGGGGTTAGTCGAGGACTTGCTGTGCGTCGATCCAGACGAAGCCGAGGCTCTGGCGGATCGGATCGCGGATGAGGTCATGGCTGGTGCAGCCAGAATTCGCACCGTCGACTGGTCCACGATCCGCAAGCCGTGCGAACAGAGGCGCCAGTGGTACTGCGGCTCCGAGGAAGGCGACAGGCTATGGCCTTCCCTGCGGGACCGACTACTGAACGAAAAGAACTGGTCCAGGGCGTCTGTCGAGAGCATTGACGAATACTCGAACACCATCGTGGGATGTTTGTCGCCCCCGGGGCTCGACTCGTCATCCGTGCGGGGCCTGGTTGTCGGACATGTTCAGAGCGGAAAAACCGCAAACATGACGGCGGTGATCGCCAAGGCAGTAGATCGGGGCTACCGGCTCATTCTCGTCTTCGCCGGCATGACTGACTCTCTTCGTACTCAGACTCAACGCCGCCTCGAAGCTGACCTTGTCCAAGGCAATCAGGATTTCTGGGAGCTTCTGACTGTAGACGAACAGGACTTCCAGGCAGGCAGCAGACCATGGCTTTCAATGCCCGGACAGGCGGCATTCCTTGCTGTGATCAAAAAGGATACGAATATCCTTCGCCGCTTTCGTGAACTCCTCGACAATACCCCTGCAGGAACACGAGCGCAGATACCAGCCCTGATCATCGATGACGAAACCGACCAGGCAAGTCCGGACGTGAGCCGGCCGAGTCAAGGGTCAGATCCCAGTACGATCAACCTGCGGATCCGGGAGATTCTCGAGCGATTTTCCAGGTTCTCCTATGTCGGCTACACGGCCACCCCTTTCGCCAATGTGCTCAGTGATCCCGCAGATTCCGGTCAAGAGGGGCGCCTCGCTCGAGGGCTCTATCCTGACGATTTCATCGTTTCGCTGCCGACTCCGCCAGATTATTTCGGTCCGGAAAGCCTGTTTGGCCGGGACATGACTTCTGCAGAAGAGGCGCCACCTGAGGAATCCGGTCTGGACATGGTCCGAAACATAAGTGGCGATGAACTGCAGAGGATCAGGGAGATCGAGCGTTGTGAGACAGGAGCCAACGAGCCTCTTCCGCACTCGCTGGAGGATGCGGTTCTCTGGTTCATTGTCTCGGCAGCCATCCTTCAAGAAAGAAGGCAGTCTCACTGCACCATGCTGGTGCATACCAGCGCTCGGGTAGATGCTCATGACAGTATCGCTGATGCCTTGAAGAGCTTTGTTCATGACCTGAAGTCAGGTCGATTGGATGGCAACAGGCAAAGAATGGCGTTGCTTCTCGATACGGAAAGTAAACGCGTGGAACCTGACCGGTTTGACCACGAGCCGAGATCGATCGATAGCATCTGGAGTCGTGTTGAAGAGGTGGCAAGGAGCGTCAGGGTTTTGGAGGACAACTACGTAAGTGACGATCGTGTCGAGTTTCCGGATGAAGGGCCGCCCGCATGGACTATTGTTGTCGGGGGAAACCGGTTGGCGCGTGGCGTCACGCTGCCCGGGCTACTGGTCAGTTACTTTGGGCGCAACACGAGGCAATACGACACCCTCCTGCAAATGGGGCGATGGTTTGGATATCGGCACGGGTATGAAGATCTTCCTAGAATATGGATGACGGCAGAGACGGCTGCGAATTTTCGCGAGCTTGCCACGATTGAAGCGGAGATCCGAGAAGATATCTCTGTTTATGCACAGAGCAAGATTACTCCTCTGGATTGGGCTGTTCGAATCAGGCAGGTTCCAGGGATGCTTGTAACGCGCCGCGCCGCGATGAAGCATGCGCGGACCGCCGCGTTGTCCTATGGCGGCGAGCATGTACAGACTATCCGCTTCTACCATAAGAACCGTGAATGGCTGGCATCAAATTGGAATGCTGCTGAACGGCTGATCGAATCGGCGGCCGACCAAGGCGCGAAGCATGAGGCGCGCCCTGGCGGGCATGTTTTTCACGATCTCCCAGTAACAATAATCCTCGAGTTTCTTGCAAACTATCGGACGAGCAGCGAACAGCGTAGAACCAACACTTCAGCTATCCGAAAGTACATCGATGAATACATGGACAAGGGCTTGGACCGTTGGAATGTTGGGGTAATAGGCCCAGCAAGCGGCCAAAAATCAGAGTTGCCGTTGGGGCCACTTGGAAAGGTCCGAACAGTCATTCGCGCGAAAATGAAGGATTCGCCTGATGACGCCGTAGATATCAAGGCGTTGATGTCGAAGAGGGATGTGCTGGTGGATCTGCCAGATCAGAAGAAGGTGTCAGACACTCCTTCACAAGGGACGAGCTGGAAGGCATTCAAGAAGTACCGAGAGGAAGTTCAGAGCCGAAATCACCGACCTCTGCTTTTGCTTTATCCAATCCGTAGGGACTCCCCGCCCAGGGTTTCCGGTCGCGACCGAGTGCAGCTTGATGCCGTCATGGATGTCATGGGGCTTGGGCTGGTTTTCCCGGAAGGTCGAACCGGGGATTATGTTTCGGTGGACCTCCGGGCCTTGGCAATTGATGCGGAAGTAGAAGAGGATTGAGATGAACTCGTATCGGGATGACCCTAGTGCAATGATCTCGCCAGGTGAGGTACTGGCCTGGTGGGATAAGTTGCGACGGGAATCGACTGGCGTTGGAGAAGATACTCGCGAAGTGGCGGAGCCCTTCCACACAAAGACAGATACCACCGTTCTGATTTCTCTGGGGCTTGACGGGGAAGCTGCGATTCTTGCGGAGATCGACCCCAGGGAAGCGGTGTCTCGCGACCTTGGGGGGCGAAACATCGGAGTGACAGTCCGAAGCCCCCTGGTTGATGGTCGTCCCTTGCCTGTGATCGAGCTTGTCTGTCAGGAATCGGCTCTCGAGCCTGTATTCGCCGAACTTGCGGTGGATGTTATTCGGCGCATTTCCAACGGATTGGCGAGCCGACGCGCGATCGAGCAGGCTCTCGAGGATTTTCGCAACCTTCTTCAGCGGGATCTGCCCTCCCGTGTGGGCATGGAAGAAGCGATTGGTCTGGTAGGTGAACTCCTTGTGCTGGAGAAACTTGTCGGGGTAGATCCTGGTTCATGGAGGGCATGGAACGGGCCTCTGGGCGAGACACATGACTTCATGTCAGGCGAGCAGGCGATCGAGGTCAAGGCATCTGCTCATGTAGGAGAATCGCGTATTGAGATCCACGGACTGGATCAACTGAATCCGCCGGCAAAGGGCCTTTACCTGTTTCATTTGGTCCTGGTGCCGGATCCGAAAGGAAATGTCAGCGTCCCAATGCTATCAGCGAGTATTCAGAGGATCGTTGATGACGAATCAGGCTTTATTGAGAGATTGAATGCTTCAGGATTTCACCCATCAGAACCTGTTCGGTGGGAAGACCACAGGTTTTCGCTCTCAAGCATGACATGTTTTGATGTCAGCAAGGGATTCCCGAAGTTGACGAAGACAGAGATCACAGGTGGGGAATTGCCTGCCGGAATTGGTGACGTGAGATATTCGATTTCACTCGCTTCCATAAGGCAATGGCAGGTTTCGCCGAAACACATGGATCAGGTGTTTTCGAGGTTTGTCAGCGATGATTAGGGTGGATCGGTCAAGTGAGCCGTACAGCGATTTTGGCAACGTTTCAGGGCAAGGGGCGCGGCGACTTCTTGGCGCGCCGTCGTCAGATCCGCTTGTTACCGCGATCAGGGAGAGCGTACAGAACAGTTGGGACGCTCGAAACAAGGGGCAGACGCCGAAATATGAACTGTATCTTCGAAAGCTTGACCAGAAGGAATTGAGATTCTTCAAGGAGGTGGTTTTCAGAGACCTGTCGACTGATCCAGAATCCCGGCTCAAGAGAATTCTCAGCAAGGATGAAATAACAGTTCTTGACATCTGCGACTACCAGACTACTGGTCTCGACGGGCCTACTCGATCTTCGGCCCTTGGCAAGGGGGAAACCTCCCGTTTTGTGAAGTTTCTCAGGAATATAGGAGGACCGAGAGAAGAGCAGAGTCTTTCCGGTGGCACTTATGGATACGGGAAGTCTTCGCTATTCAGTGTCAGTAATTGTGAAACCATTGTGGTAGACAGCGTAGCTACAAATCACCAAGGAATGGTGGAGCGCAGATTCATGGCTGCGCGGACTGGTGAGGAGTTCCACGATGGTGAAAGAGCCTATACCGGAAGACACTGGTGGGGTTGCCGAGCAGATGATGGTGTCGTGGATCCAATTATTGGCGAGGATGCAGAGTTTCTGGCCTGTGGCCTTGGAATGCCGGTCCGGAAGAATATGCCAGGTACGAGTATCATGATCATCGAGCCCGATCTCGGTGATGAGGTTTCGACCCTTAGGGAAGCCGCGGAGAGAATGGTCAGAGCATTGATGTGGTATTTCTGGCCGAAAATGGTTGGCAGCGAAGGCATTAGTACTCCGATGGAATTCAGGGTGCATTGTGAGGGTGAGCCTGTTCACGTTCCAGAGGTTGATGAAGCAGCACCATTTTCTCTGTTTGCCGATGCGTTGCGAATTGCTCGTTCTCAAAGCGATCCAGCAGTCAGGATCCGGTCGAAGCGACCGAAGCAGCATCTGGGATGGATGGCCGCCCAGCGAGACTTCAGAGAGGAGCGGTACCAGTTCATGCGAGGAAACTGCGAGCCCAAGATTCCGGAGGTTTGTCATCACATTGCTTTGATGCGGCCGGCTGAGTTGGTTGTAAAGTATCTCACTGGTAATCAGCTGGCAGATAGACGCATGGAATGGGGTGGAGTGTTCATCTGCAGTGATGAGGAGGAAGTGGAATCGGCTTTTGCAGAAGCAGAGCCTCCAGCTCACGACGACTGGGTTCCTCAGCACCTACCTGGTGGGAGCCGCAAGAAGACGTATGTGAATGTGGCTCTCAAGAGAATTCGTGAGGAAATGGAGAGAATAAGCCCGGAAACGAGGCTTCCACGCAGCGAAGAGATGGGTGGGTTTGCGGCAAGCGCAGATCGGGTGGGTGGAGTTTTGCTGCACAACAGCGGAGATCGCGCAGTTCCCCAATCCAGGGATGCGGGCCGGACATCCGGCAGCCAGCGCAAGGTAAGGCTGAGGAATATTGTTTTTTCAGGGCTTGTAGAAGAGGAGGAACGGCCTGTAGCACGGTTTGAATTTGAGATCGCGGGTCCTGCGGGCAGGAAAGTGCAGGTGACCGCCCAGCCCCTGATCGTGACGGAAGGCAGAGAGAAGCTGGAGAAAACCCCCGAGGGCGAAAGGCCAGAAGTAGTCCGCTGGCGCTTGGGAGAAGGAAAGAAGGAAGACCGGTCAAGAGGCATAAGGTCAAAGCTTCCAGGCGGTACGGTTCAAGGGGAGGTGATGATTCGCTTGCCATCACATGTCGCTATCACTCCTGGTTTGAAGCTCGAGGAGCTGCCGGATGAGTGAAACGGTTGCATATCCATTTCTGCGTCCACTGGCTGGAACGATATCAGCAGCAGCATGGCGGTACCGGGGTTACGAAGGACTCATGGAACTTGGTGGTGTGATTCCGCATTGGGATTATACGACGGATATTGTTGTCAGCAGGAACCTTGATGTCCATGCTGACAATCTGCTGGAAGAATGCGCTCTCCGTGATGGAGCAAAGTTCGTTATTTCAGTGGGATTGACGACGGGCGATGTTGGTATAAGGCGATCCCTCTGGAAAGAGGAATTGCTGATAAGTCGCGGTCAGGGGGTGTTGGAAAGGGAGATCAGTATCGAGCTTCCTGGGCAGGAGCTTCAAGGTCATCTCGATCTCATGACGTCAGTGTCCCTGGTCGACGGCGAGCCGAAAAACCGTCTTGCTCCGTCGTTTCCGGGGAGTCGGATCTGGGATGATCGATTGGTCTGCCAGCTGGAGGGGGGCGGTGGGCGTTTGCCAATGGAGGCGTCGGATTTTACAGCTGTTGATCCGCGCCTAGGCAAGGCGCCGTGGATGTTTCATCTCGAAACTTCAGACTTGGACGCGAGTTTTCTAGGCCACTTTCAGGTTCGACTTAACAGTCACCGGGGTGATGTTATAGAGGCTATCCACAACTCCGATACTGCAATTTTGGAGCGCCTTACCAACGAACTGGTTCACCATCTGATCTCTCAAGTCATGGATTGGGATGACTACAGCGGAAAATCCGATGATTACGAGGAGGAATCCATCGGATGGACAGTATCTCAATGGCTTGATCAGGCGTTTCCGGAAGAGGGGCTTGATGAAATCATGGCCATGAGGAAGCGAGCGCCTGCCAAATTCAGAGCAATTCTGTCATCCACCTTTGGTGGGCATCATGGCGATTGAACTATTCCCGCGTTTGACCGGGTTTGCAGCTCAGCAATTGTGGGAGCAGCTTCAGGAATATGGCAATGAAGGTCAGAGGCTGCCGGAGTATGAAGGTGCGCACCATGAGGCGGTAACCTGGACTGCCACTGGAGGACGTCGTGTGGAAACTGCGCGCCTGGAGGGAATACGACAGCAGATCCTGGATCTGGCGAGCCAGAATGGATTCCCAGGGCCGGCAGGTGATCGTCAAAAGACCCGATTTGATGCTGCTTGTGCCAGATACCTTGCTGAAGAGGCGAGAATTCCGTTCCCAGAGGCCTGTCGGAGAGAAATCTGGTCGTATTTTTGCATCATCCTGCTGCCGGATGTGACTGCGTGGCGGTTTTCGCTCGGGGCGCGTGAACGTTGGGTAGGCGGAATGAGGAACACTTTTGAAACACTGTGGCGGCGAGGTTATTTGATCGGATTGCCCCATGGAGATGGCCCACCGGGATGGGAATATGTCGATAGGTTGACGCAGGATGCGTTTGTGCAAATTTTGGACCGGACCGGTCTTTCAGCGGAGCCCCAGGTAGCGCGACTATTGGCAGAGACGTGGGTGGAACTGGCAGATGAATTTGGCCAGGGACGAATGGAGGAGATAACGAGGGAGGCATTGAAAAGCTTATTGGCGTACCGTCGCGTAGTCAATTTTGATGTGCTTCCAGCGCGTGAACTTGAGCAAACATTCAAGGAAGTGTTTCTGGTGGCTGCTCGTCAGGCCGCAGCCTGAGTCGTCCGGGGAAAGAACAAGAAAGAGAAAAGCCAACAACCGAGACATCCATCGCCCGGATTAGCTGCTGGCGCGTTTTCGTGGGTTTTCGTTGGGCGTGAGTACGGCTGGAATGGCGGTTTGGATGGCTTGGAAGGGGCTGGCGACCACGACAACAACAAGGACAGCCATCTCCCTGATCGGGTAGATTCACTCGTGCGATAGCTTGTTTGGCGGGATAGGACCGATGAAAGACCCTTTCGCTGGCAAAAGAAGCCGTTTCGCGGGATGAAATGGCGGGATATTGCCCAGTTCTAGTTATTGCGGACAGGGGCAGGCCGCCGTGGGCGGCAGTTTGTGTGTCATTCCGAGGCTACGAGGGTTTGCCTAGCCGGGTTCTGGGAATAGCGTCCTGGCGAAGCCCAGCCCCTTCAGAAAGCTTCGCCCGAATTGCTCCGCCGCTACCTTGATGGCCGAGGCTCTGCCCACGGCATGGTGGAATTTGAGACGCTGGCCCCGACGAATGGCTCTGAGCCAGGTTCTGGCGTCAATCTCCAGGCGATCCAGGATGGGCGGCAGGTCCTCTGGGATTGCCCCCCGCTTGCCTTCCCGCACAATTCGGCCGCTCCAGTCCACTAACTGGATGTAATCGTCCAGGGAGAAGGGGAGGCCATCCGGGCCGTTCCAGCGTTCGTCGCCGGCGAAATCCAGCAGGCGAGGCCCGTTTGCCGGGGGTTTTCGGTCTTTGAGGGCCATCACTTCGCGGACGCGTTGCTGAATGGCGGTGAAGTCGGACTGTTCCGGTGTGCCGGCAATGGCGGCCCGGATGGGATTGAGATCCACATAGGCCATGCAGGTGAGTAGGGCGGCCTCATCTAATAGCGCCTGGGACTTGAATCGACCCTCCCAGAACCGACCGGTACAGCCATCCTCGGCATTGGCCTGACGGGCGATGGGTTCGTTCAGGCAGCGCATGAACCACGATAAGTCAGACAGCCGCTCTCGCCAGGCCTCAATCTTCTTCTGAGCGGCTTCAATCTCGGCCCGGCAGGTGGTTTGCCCCTTGCGGTAGCGCTGTACCAGCACCGGCAGAGAAAACAGCTGGTCCCAGCGCTCCATGATTTCCTCTTCGGACCATCGTTCGGCAGTCTCGGGATCCAGGCGCAGCACGAGATGCGTGTGGTTGCTCATCACGGCGTAGCTGCACAGATCGACGGCAAAGAGTTCCGACAGTTCGGTGAGCCGCTCCACGATCCATTCCTTGCGATGCTCATAGGATCGGCCTGTAACGGAATCCACCCCGCACAGAAAGGCCCGCCGCACGCAGCGTGAGACCACATGGTAGTAGGGCGTTGCGTCCAGACAGACGAGTTCCTTTCGTGCTGTGGGCATGGTGGATCCTTTCCGATTGGTACCTGGGGATAGTGTCTGTGATTCGCGTGTGTTTTGGTGTAGGCGTATTCTGATTGGGTATGTCAGAATCAGTGGGGGAAATTCAGTGCCAAATAACTTGCCCGGTAACCATGGGGAGGGTTCCAGGTGATGAAGGTCGTAAGGCGCGGTTTGGATTGGTTCAACGGGGAGATGGAATGAGCCGGGGCGAACTGATTCTCTACCAAAGTGACGACGGATTGGCCGAAATCCAGCTTCGTGTGGAGGGGGAGACCGTCTGGTTGACCCAGGCGGAGATGGCGGAGCTGTTCGCCACCACCAAGCAGAATGTCAGCCTACATATCCGTAACACCCTGAAAGAAGGGGAGTTATCCGAGGCGGCAGTTGTCAAGGAAAACTTGACAACTGCCGCCGACGGGAAGCGCTACCGGGTCAAGTGGTACAGCCTGCCCATGATCCTGGCCGTGGGCTACCGGGTTCGCTCCGCCCGGGGCACCCAATTCCGTCAGTGGGCCACCGCCCATCTGGAGGAATACCTGGTCAAGGGCTTCGTCATGGACGATGAGCGCCTGAAGGAGCCCGGTGGCTGGGATTACTTCGACGAGCTGCTGGCCCGCATTCGCGACATCCGTGCCTCGGAGAAGCGCTTCTACCAGAAGGTGCGCGATCTCTTCGCTCTGTCCAGCGACTACCGGCCCGACGACCACGACGCGCAGACCTTCTTCGCCGAAGTGCAGAACAAGCTGCTCTATGCGGTCACCCGCCTTACTGCCGCCGAGATCGTGGTGCAGCGCGCCGACGCCGCTTCTCCCAATATGGCGTTGACCAGTTGGCAGGGCGCACGGGTGCGTAAGCAGGATGTCACCATCGCCAAGAACTACCTGAGCGCCGACGAGGTGGACACCCTGAACCGTCTGGTGGTGATCTTCCTGGAACAGGCCGAGCTGCGTGCCAAGGAGCGCAAGGACCTGACCCTGAACTATTGGCGCAACAATGTAGATCGGCTGTTGGAATTCAACGAACGGCCGATTCTTGACGGGGCCGGCAGCATCAGCCGCGATCGCATGGAGCAGATTGCGCACGAGCGTTACGAGCAATTTGACGCCCAACGGCGACGGGATGAGGCGCTGGAGGCCGATGCCGAGGAGTTGCGGGAATTGGAGGCGCTGGAGGAGCGGATCAAGAAGGAAAGCGAGCCTTGACGCTTCGCGCACCACGCATCCGGTGACCGAAAATGATACTGGAGTGAAAATTGTCGATAGACCCCACACAATTTACGCCGAACCAGGCCTGGCTGCTGATCAGTGCCCAGGGCAAGGCCGGCGCCCGACCGGAGTTTCTGTACATTGCCTCCGAGCAAGTGGCCGATGACCTTGTTCGGCAGGCCACTGCCATGGGCATCACGGTTCGGCGGGAGCCCGCCAAAGCACTGGCACCGATTACGCGCGAAGCCAGAGAGGGCTTTTCCGCCCATCTCAGGGGCGGGAGTTCCTAACAGCGGAAGCCGAGTGATCCATATGCCGGGTTAACAGGACGAAAAGACGAAGATACCCACCTCGCTCCCGACCATTAGAGAATCGCGCTCTGAACAGTGGTTTTACCAGGGTTCCGCCAGCGGGAATGCATTTTAGATTGTCGGCGCGGATAGAGGGCTGAACTATGAAAAGCCAGGTCTGCATATGTGTATTAGCATCAGTCATGTCATTCGGCGCGTGGGCAGTGGACGACCGCGCTGACCCTTGGGAGCGTGACGAAGATATTTCTGGCGTCGTTGTTGATGTCGAATATTCTAGGCGCGACGATGGGTTCTATCAGTATGACTATGTAATTAGCAATCCTGAGGACAGCAAAGGCATTGTATCTACTTTGTTTGTTGACCTTGAATGCGACCAGGAACTCGATGACCAGGGCTTGCAGGAACAACGTGATGACGACCCAAGAAACATGGGTATTGGAAGACCCGAAGAGCACGGAATAGCCTACACGCCTGCGATAATACGTGCCGACAGGGGTGATTATGGAATTAGCGTGCTTGCCGAGGCGCTCTGGGGCGTCTATATCAAGCCAGGAGAAACCTGGGGCAATATGAGGATTATCAGCCCGTACGGTCCGGGAATGCGCCAATTCAAGGTCGATCCGGCGCTCAATACGGACCCAAGGTACTGGAATTACGACGATGTTGCGCCGGAGGAAATGGAAGAGCTTCCCGGCAAAGAAGATTTTCGAGTCACAGGCGTTATTATCGGGCCAGAATGTCCAGGAGTAACGCCTCCCCCGGACTCGGCTCGTTTCTACTGAGCGAAAGGACGAAGACACTCACCTCGCTAAAGGACCCAAAATTGGTTGACCTGGGGTTCTTGCTGGCTTTGCGCATTCGGTGCAGGCCGTTCTGAGGCGGATTCAGCCGGTTTCTCTGTTCTTTTTCGAGGTGAGGGTAGTATTTGGCGTTTCTCGGGCAGGGGCGAGCCGTCTTGGGCGGCATAGTGAGCGAATCGGTTGAGGTAGGCTGGAGTGGCTAGCCAGGCTCCGGGAAGAGGGTTCTGGCGAAGCCCAGCCCTTTGAGCAAGAAAGAAACCAGACACCCACCTCCCTAATGGGCAACAACCGAGACATCCACCTCCCGGATTAGCTGCGAGCGCGCTTTCGTGGGGTTTCTTTGGGCGTGAGCCCGGGTGGAATGCCCCTTTGATTGTCTTGGAAGGGGGCGACAGTAGAGGAAGCGGCATATCTGGGGTTATTCTCTGGTCGAATCAGCTGGTCTATGTTTTTTACTACCTATAGCCGTTTTGTTGGTTATCTGCCAGGAGCCGCGTGATGCCTGAGTCGTCCAAACAACCCGGGGTCTTGATCCTGCGGGAGTGGCGCGGGGTGACCCGCACGGCGGACCGGGAGGCCTATGTCGAGTACCTGCATGAAACCGGGCTTGGGGACTACGCGGCCACGCCGGGTAATGCCGGGGTGCTGCTGCTGTGCCGGCCACTGGACGCGGGGCGCACGGAGTTCGTCACCCTGACGCTGTGGCGTGACATGGACGCGATCCGGGCCTTTGCCGGCGAGGACACGACACGGGCGCGCTATTACCCGCGTGATGCCGATTTCCTTGAAGCCCTGGTGCCGACGGTCAATCACTACGAGGTCGTGCACCGCGACAAGTTGGGGCGCCGGCAGTTCTAAGGCCGGGTTCAGCGCTGGTGCGTGCCGTCAGGCCGGCGGCCGGGCGCAGCGCCCCAGACGAATGAGTCCATCGACAGCGTGCCGTCGGTCATGCCGCCTTCCAGCAAGACACCCGTCTCTTCCACCTCGGCCGCGCCCAGGGCGACCAGCAGCGGCAGGTAGTGCTCCTCGGTGGGGTGGGCCCGTTCCGCGTGCGGGGCGCGGTCACGGTAGTGCACAAGGGCATCGACATCGCCGCCTGCCACGGCGTCATGGATCCAGTCGGCAAAGATCTGCGCGTACTCGGGGTCGTCCACGTGGCGGCGGAATTCGTACAGGTTATGGGTCAGGCTGCCCGAGCCCATTACCAGCACACCGCGGTTGCGCAGAGGCGCGAGCGCCTGGCCCAGGCGAAGGGCACCGGCCGCGTCGCCGCGCTCAGGGACCATGGCGTGATCCTGCAGCCGGACTTTCTGGTGGGGGAAGACTTGCAGCAGGGCCGCCTGGTCGAGCTGCTGCCCGGGTGCCAGCTCGGCAGTCCATGGGTCTCCGCCACCGCCAGCGACACGCCGCCGCGGTCGGTTTCGTGATGGATCGACAGCCTGGCGCTCATCCGCCATGGGCGTACCAGAGGACGGCCAGGTAGTGGCAGGTGCTTCCGGCGATCACGAAAAGATGCCAGAAGAAGTGGGCGTACCGGAGGCGCAGGTCAGCGACAAAGAAAACAAGTCCCGCGGTGTAGGCGATGCCGCCGGCCAGAAGCCAGATGAGGTCCTCCATCGGAAGCAGATGCATTAGCGGTCTGAAGGCGATGACCATCAGCCAGCCCATGCCGACATAGAGGATCACGAACAGGGCCGGGTGAGTCTGGCCACGGAAGATTTTTAGCGCGATGCCCATGAGGGCCAGGCCCCAGAGCACGAGGAGCAGGAGCCAGCCGCCCTCGCCCCAAAGAATGCCCAGACTGAATGGGGTATATGTGCCTGCAATCAACAACAGGATAGCGGCATGCTCGACCTTCTGGAATATCGCTTTGAAGCGGCCTCCCGGCAGGGCGTGGTAGAACGTCGAGGCGGCGTAGAGGAAAGCCAGCGTTCCCGCAAAGATGCTTGCGCCGAGTGTGACCAGTCCGTCCCCTTCCCGCGTGGCGTGCACGATGAGGTAGGGAGCCGCCGCGAGAATGGCGAGCAGGGCCACACCGTGACTCAGGCTGTTGGCCCGTTCCTCGCCCGGGCTTCGCCGGCGTTTTCCCTTTGTGGTCACCTGAGTCATGAGCCAGTGGTGCCAGTGCTTGCGTTAACCTGAAAATGAAGTCTGCCTTTCAGGGTAGTTGTGTTTCGTCACTGGGGCAAAAATCGACACCTTGCATTGTTTCCAGAATGGGCAGCGGATTCTCCGGGATTGCGCCCCGCTTGCCTTCCCGCGCAATCCGGCCGCTCCAATCCACTTGCTCGATTCCCTTATTCCGGCGGTTCGGGTAGATCCCAATCCGCCCTTTTGAACCGAATGGGCTCAACCTCGCCCTCAATCGCCGGAATGGCGGCCGCCTCGATGTCACCCAAATGAAGCTTCCAGGTTTCCTTCTTCGATGGGGCCTGGGTCCGAAACCCGGCCGGATCCAGCAAGGCCACATTCTTTCCGGGTTCCGGATCCCGAACCGATTCATTGCGAATACTTTGGGCTCCCGCCTCGCGGGCGGCCTCGGCGAGGGCCTGGGTGGCACTGTAATCGTTTGGATCGGTCCAGTTGGCTTTGTCTCGATCCAGCGGCGGGCGGCTTAGGTCAGTCTGATATTTCACCGCATAGGACACCGAAAACAGGGTGAGAAGGGATTCCGTGGCCGGCAGTTCCGTCCCCTCGGAAGCCAGGAAAAATTGATACCGGTGGTAGCTCAGCTCCGCCAGCGCCGTGCGCCGGGCTTCGGCCGCATAGAAAAGGCCCCAGGGCGCATGGGGCCGACGAAAGCGGCTGCCTCTTGGATGAGGGGGGCGGTACCGAAACGGGGTCATCAGCAGATAATCCAGGCCCCGGGCCGATTCAGGCACCGGCGGCTTGTTACCTTCGACGAGTTCTTCCAGTCGACTCTGCTCATCCAGGGTGTCGGTGATCCGGCGTGTGCTGGCCTTGAATTGATTCTCGACGGCCCGCCAGAGTGTCCCACTCCCCCACTGGAAATTAGCCCGGAGCTCGGTAGGCGTCCACATAATCCACCGTCGACATCAAACCTTCAATGGAGACAATGCGCTCCGCCGGAACGGCATCCAGGTCCTTGTTGGGGTTCTGCATCCACTGGCGCACCACCTTCTCATCGGACGCACATACAGCATCCAGGCTGCGATACAGGCGAATGAGTGCCAAGGCCAGCTCCCATTCCTTGGAATCCGGCTTTAGGGTCTTATCCCCAGACCTCATTCGGTCCAGGGTGCGTTCGCCCACGCCAATGACCTGGGCCATTCGTTTTTTATCGAGCCCAAGAATCTTCGCCGCCCGAAGAAACGCCGTTGTGACGAGCCGACCATCGCTTGCCGTGCTATGGCGTATGTTCCCCATGGGACACTCCTGCGATATTCGCCATTTGGCTAAATATAGACGATTTATCGCCTTTTGGCGAATTCTCTCTTCACGGGGCGTAGTGGCCCCGGCCTCGGCGCCTTAACAACCCAGACACCCAGGTCCCGAATCAACGGCAAGCGCCTGTTCGTGGGTTTCTTTGGATGTGAACACGGGTGGAATGGGCCCTTGGCTGCGCCCATTACATTCCGGCTCGGTCAGAGGCCCTGAGCGCCGCGGCGTAACCAGTCGTGTACGAAGGCGAGTTTCTCAAGCGCCGGCTTTGAGTGAACGAAGGGGTAAAGATCCGAGAGGCCCATCGATCGATTGATGTGATTGACCCCGATTGTGAGGGTGGCCGCAACATGGATCAGGCGATAGGGGTTCGGTTCCGAATAGGGATCCCAGTTCTGGCCCGGCAGCTCCGGTGAAGACAGGCCCGCCGCAACGAAACTATCGACAATATCTGTCAGATGCAGCAGGTGTGCAGCCGTCTCGGCCCAGTCCTCATGGGGGTGTGAAGAGGCGTAGGTGGTCAGGAAGCGCGTCCGCCAGTCTGCTGGTGGGCCGTTCTCGTAGTGGTTCTGGAGAGCTGTCTGGTAGTCCGCGCGCTCGTCCCCGAACATGGCACGGAAAGCGTCGAGAAAGTCGTCTCGCAGACTCAAGCGCCACCACAGCATGTGCGCAATTTCATGGCGCATATGCCCGATCATGGTGCGATAGGGTTCTTCCAGTGCCTGGCGGCGAGCCGTCACCAGAACCGGATCCATCTCGGCGACACTGACGGTCACCACGCCCTCCGCGTGCCCCATGGGGACCGGTGTCGGCCCTTCGGCGAGCAGGTGAAAAACCGGGCGGGTGCCCGGGTCTTCCGGCCGGAACCAGTGCCAGCGACCAAGATTGTCCAGCACCCAACGCTTGGCGACCTCGGTTTGGGCCCAGTTGGGAATGGCGTTGGGGATGCCGGGGTCCGGGGCCAGGGCGGTCATGGCGCAGGAGCGGCAGAAAGCCCCCTGTTCCGGTGCGATCCAGTTGCAGCCGATGCGCTCCCGGTTGGCACAGAAGGGTGGCATGACCACGAAGGCACGGGCCTGGGGATCATAGGCGACAGGCGTTCCGTCGTTGGTGGCGAGATTGTCGAACCAGAGCTGGCCGGCACCGACCGGATTGGCAAAGACACGCATTTGGCGAGGACTCCTGATTGATCGTGCAGTACGGAGCGGAATCAATCACCGATTCATGCTCCTCCTCCCGCCGTCAGGCGTCAACAAGAATCCCGATCTATCGAGCCAGAAAAGCACCAAGACCCCCACCTTATTGCGAGACCATCCACCGCCAGCGGTGCATCATTTTGCGACCATTCAGCCCTTCCTGCGTCATTGGGAATAGAGCCCGAGCGATCGGGTATATACAAGTTGAACTGCAAGAGGAGCACGCCATGAAACGCCTGCATGTCCATGTCGGGGTCAGTGATCTGGAGAAGAGTATTCGCTATTACACGGCCCTGTTCGGTTCGGGGCCGACGAAGGAGGAGTCTGGATACGCCAAGTGGATGCTGGAGGAGCCGCGGGTCAACTTCGCGATTTCCAGTCGCTGCGGGGAGCCGGGGGTCAGCCATCTGGGCATCCAGGTGGATTCCGAGGAAGAACTGGCCGAGCTGCGCGCTCGGGCCGAGGCGGCCAATGCCGAAGGCCTGATTGACGAGGGGCAGACGACCTGTTGCTATGCACAGAGTGAGAAGCATTGGAGCGTGGATCCCCAGGGGGTGGCCTGGGAGCATTTTCTGACTATTGGTGATGCCGAGCAATATGGCGACCATGGCCCGGTGGAGTTGATTGGGGAGGCGGCTGGCGCTGAGCAGGTCCGGACCCGCCGGGCGGGTTGTGGTTGTGGTTGTGGCTGAGGCTGTCATGAGTGATGAAAGCCGGAAGCAGACAGACCGAAGCAGGGCGGCCAGCCGTGAGCTGGCCGCCGCTTACCCACGTTTTCGGGAGGGGTTGCTGGCGTTTCTCAGGAGCAAGCTCAGTGAGCCGGTCGTGGCCGAGGATCTGCTGCACGAGGTTTTCCTGAAGGCTCTCGACGCCCTGGATCGGGGCGCACGCCCGAGCAATCTGCCCGCCTGGCTGCGGACCATTGCGGCCAACGCCCTGACGGATCATTATCGCCGGGCCCGTCCCACGGAAGCGCTGCCGGTCGATCTGGCCGACGATGGGCCGGGCCATAACCAGGCGGAGCAGGAAATGGCCGCCTGCCTGATCCCCTTCATCAACGGTCTGCCGCCCAAGTACCGCCAGGTGATGTACGCGACGACTCTGGAAGGCAAGTCCGGCGCACAGCTCAGTCGTGAACTCGGCCTCACGCCCTCGGCCATCAAAAGCCGCATGGCCCGGGGCCGCGCCATGCTCCGGGAAGCCATCCTGGATTGCTGCCACATCGAGGCCAGTGCCAACGGGGAGGTCCTCGAGTATCGCCGGCGATTCGGAAAGCCCTAGACCGGGCGCGCCACGGAATGGCCCTGACATGGTTTTACGCAAACGCTCATTTGCATTATAATCGCCATTCGACGATTAACGGATCGTGCCTGGAAATGCGCCATGAAAGATTGCTGTGAGCACCCGGACAATCTGGATCTGACGCCGGAGGGTCGGGACGAGGCCCTGGCCGGATATGCCCGGGCGCTGGGGCATCCGGCCCGGGTCAAGCTGTTGCGCCAGATTGCCGGACGCCGGGAGTGCATCAGCGCGGAGCTGGTGGAATCAGTGGGCTTGGCGCAGTCCACGGTCTCTGAACATCTGCGGATTCTGCGCGAGGCCGGGTTGATCGAGGCCGAGCCCCAGCCGCCCCGGACCTGTTATCGGCCGAAGCCAGAGGCCATGGCCCGCCTGCGGGATTTGTTGAACAGCCTGTGAAAGCCGGGGCTGTTTTTTTTATCAAGCGACAATCGTAAATCGACGATAAACGAATTAATGTGGAGAAACCGTTGTGATGGATGAAGGTCAAGCGTCTGTCAGCAAGCGCATGGGGTGGCTGGACCGCTACCTGACCGTCTGGATCTTCCTGGCCATGGCCGTGGGGGTGGCTCTGGGGACGGTGTTTGGCGATCTGCCCGCGACACTGGATGCCATGAGCGTGGGTAATACCAATATTCCCATCGCCATCGGGCTGATCCTGATGATGTATCCGCCTCTGGCCCGGGTGCGTTATGAAGAGCTGCCCCAGGTGTTTCGAGATTGGCGGGTGCTCACCCTGTCGCTGGTGCAGAACTGGGTCATCGGGCCGGTTCTGATGTTTGCTCTGGCGGTGATTTTCCTGCGGGATTATCCCGAGTACATGACCGGCCTGATTCTGATCGGCCTGGCCCGCTGCATTGCCATGGTGATTGTCTGGAATCAGTTGGCGGGCGGTAACAATCAGTATGTGGCCGGCCTGGTGGCCTTCAACAGCCTCTTTCAGTTGGTTTTCTTCAGTGTCTATGCCTGGTTCTTTCTGGCCGTGCTGCCGGGCTGGGTGGGCCTGGAAGGCCAGGTGATTGACGTGGGTTTTGCCACCATTGCCCAGGCGGTGCTGGTGTATCTGGGCATTCCCTTTGCCGCCGGTTTTCTGACCCGTCGCTGGCTGGTGAAACGGCGGGGACGGGAGTGGTATGAGTCCCGCTTCATTCCCCGCATCAGCCCGCTGACCCTGGTGGCGTTGTTATTGACCATCATGGCGATGTTCAGCCTCAAGGGTTCGGCAGTGCTGGAACTGCCCCTGGATGCCCTGCGCATTGCCTTGCCCCTGGGCATCTATTTCGTGGTGATGTTCATGGTGAGTTTTTTCATGGGCCGGCTCATCTCAGCGGATTACCCGCGCACCACGGCGGTGGCCTTCACGGCCGCTTCCAACAATTTCGAACTGGCCATTGCCGTGGCGATTGCCACGTTCGGCCTGGGTTCGGCGGTGGCCTTTGCAACCATCATCGGCCCGCTGGTGGAGGTGCCGGTGCTGATTGCCCTGGTGAATGTGGCATTGTGGCTCAAGCGTCGCTGGTTCACGGGTGAAGAATGGACCGGTGGCGCGGTGGATAGAAACCGGACGGTCAGCGAGACCGGAGGAGGCCAGGACAATGCCTGATTCAAAATCCAAGCCTCGGGGCATCCTCTTCCTCTGCGTGGCCAATGCCGCCCGCAGCCAAATGGCGGAGGGGTTGGCACGGGCGCTGTTACCCGAGACAGTCCGTATTGCCTCGGCAGGATCGAGCCCGGGCCAGCTTGATCCTCGGGCCGTTGCGGTGATGGCGGAGCAAGGCATCGACATCCAACACCATCATTCCAAGTCCGTGGACGAGATACGCCTGGCCGATTTCGATCAGGTGGTGACCCTGTGCGCGGACGAAGTCTGCCCGGTGGCCATGGGTGATTTTACCCGCCGTCACTGGCCATTTCCCGACCCGGCCGGCGATCGCGCCGGGCCCGACGATCTTGCGCCTTTCCGGGCGGTGAGGGATGCACTCCGTGAGCGGATCAGCGAGACTTTCGCTTGAGTAGGCGCCCACTGATGGGGCGGCTGTCTCCGGGCACCGTTTTGGAAAATCATGGGAGAAGGTGATGCATTATCTGGTGTTTCTTGGTTCCACCCGCACGGAAGGCGCGCCGCGACCGACTCGCCTGGGGTGGCGGGTGGCCCAGGCTTGCCTGCGCTTGCTTGAGGAAGGCGGTGTCAGGACAACGCTTGTGGACCCCCTGACGGTGCCGAGAGAGGAAAACTTCCGACCCCATTTCAGTTATCCCAAGGGGCGGGTGCCGGAGGCGCTGGATGCCCTGGCCGGGCAGATTCGTTCGGCGGACGGCTATGTAATGATCAGCCCGGAATACAATCATTCCATGAGCCCGGCGTTGGCCGATCTGCTCAATCATTTCGGCAGTTCGCTGTTCTCCTACCGGCCTAGCGCGATCGTCAGTTACTCGGCGGGCCAATGGGGCGGAACCCGGGCCGCCGTGGCCATGCGCGCCTTTCTCTCGGAGCTGGGCTGTCTGCCCGTTTCCGCCATGATTCATGTGCCCCGGGCGGGTGAAGCCCTGACCGAAGACGGAGACTTTGCGGCAGGAGAGGATGGCGAGGCCTGGTCCGGCTACTTTGGCCGGACGTTCTCGCAGCTCGCGTGGTGGGCCGAGGCCTGCCAGGCCCAGTGGGATCGCCGGGACCCGGCCTCGGATGCACCGGCTTTCCAGCGTAATCCATCCCAGCGCAATGCCCCTTAGTGCCCACTGCCGCCCCCGGCCTGATCATAGGCCGCCAGCTTGTCCATCATCTCCGAGCCTTGTCCTTCCGGGTGGATGACCTCCACGGTCTTGCCGTTGCGGCGAAGCTTGCCGACGATCTTGTCCACCGCGCCCACGGCTGAGCTGTCCCAGAGGGTGGCGGTACTCAGGTCGATGGTGACATTCGGGATGGGGTTGTCGGCGTCGAAGCCCTTCATGAAGTTGTTTACCGCCACGAAGAACAGCACGCCGCGGACCTTGTAAGTGCGGTGTTGTCCGGTATCGCTGTCGATGGCCTCGACCTGGATCTGGCGGGCCAGTTTGCGAACGAAGAAGATCGCGCTCATGAGCACGCCGGCGAACACACCCTTGGCCAGGTCATGGGTGATGACCACCGTGGCGACAGTAACAATGAGCACCAGGGCGTCGGTGCGGGGCATCTTTCTCAGCATCCCGAAGGAGCTCCAGTCGAAGGTGCCGATGGCCACCATGATCATGACCGCCACCAGGGCGGGCATGGGGATCATGGAGACCAGATCGCCCAGGACCAGAATAAAGAAAAGCAGATAGACCCCGGCGGCCAGGGAGGAGAGGCGCCCGCGCCCGCCGGATTTTACATTGATGATGGACTGGCCAATCATGGCGCAGCCGGCCATGCCACCGAAGAAGCCGCTGACGATGTTGCCGATGCCCTGACCCCGGCTTTCCTTGTTCTTCTTGCTGGGGGTGTCGGTCAGGTCATCCACGATGGAGGCCGTGAGCAGGGATTCCAGCAGGCCGACAATGGTGAGCGTCAGGGCCGTGGGCAGGATAATCATCAGGGTTTCCAATGTGAAGGGTACATTGGGAAGGTGGAAGAAGGGCGCGCCATCGGGCAGCTCGCCCATGCCGCCCACGGTATTGAAAGGCACATCAACAAACCAGGCCACGGCGGTCAGGGAGACGATGGCCACCAGGGCGGGCGGGATCTTCTTGGTGATGTAGGGAAAGCCGTAGAGAATCACCAGGCCCGCGGCCACCATGAGATAGGTGGGGATGCCGTGGCCGATGAAATGCTCGAGCTGGGCCATGAAGATAAGAATGGCCAGGGCGTTGACGAAGCCCATCATCACGGTGCGTGGGATGAACATCATGTAGCGCGCCAGCTTCAGCCAGCCGGCCACCAACTGGAAGATGCCCGTGAGAATGGTGGCGGCGAAGAGGTATTCCACCCCGTGATCGGCCACCAGGGTGATCATCAGCAGGGCCATGGCACCCGTGGCGGCCGAGATCATGCCTGGGCGGCCGCCGGTGAAGGCGAGTACCACGGCGATGCAGAATGAAGCGTAGAGGCCGACCTTGGGGTCCACGCCGGCGATGATGGAAAAGGCAATGGCTTCGGGAATCAGCGCCAGGGCCACGACGATGCCCGAGATCAAATCTCCACGGACATTGAAGAACCAGGTATTGCGGACGGCGGACCAGTTACGCTTGATTGTCTCGGAAAGCATTGATGTCCCTTGAGGGGTTACGGGCGGTCGCATGGCAGGCATGCCGGGAAGCCGCCATGCTCTGCCCGCCGCCAAAATGAATCGTGGCGGGAAGGGCGCTGGGCGCTCCCGGATTCAACTACTGGCAGGAAAATGCTGATAAGCCGCGTGGCCGGAGTACGCAACTCCTGGGGGATATCAAACAGGGGATATCTGTCTCGCGGCGACCAAATTGCCAAAGTCGCGAAAGGCGGGAATGATACGGCGATTGGCCCGGGGTCTCAAGGCGAACGGCCCGCTGCAGCATATCAAATTGATTTGGGTCTGTTTTAAGGCGGTTTTTTTCGGGAATGGCTGTGCCGCTTGGCGGCCGATGGGGTACCCTGCGGGGCATTCAGCGGGACATCCGCGCGATGCCCCTCCAGCCAAAACGAACCTTTAAAGGCCGATTGCCATGCTCAAGCGCATTCTCGTTCCCGTGAACTTCACCAGTGCCTCGGCCCGGGCACTGGCGGTGACCCGCTCCTTCCGCCCCGAGAATGCCGTGATTCGACTGCTGACGATTCTGGACCCCAGCGATATCGCCGAGGCCACGGCCAACCCCGCCATCAACCCCCTGCACGCCCGCGAGGAGCGCAGCAAGGCCGAACAGGCGGCCATGGAAAAGCTCAAGGCCTGGCAGCGCGAAGGCGAGGAAGTGGCCATTGAAGTGGGCAGCGCGGCCGAGAAGATCAGCCAGCATGCCGACCAGTGGGATGCCAGCCTGATCGCCATGGGCACCCGCAGCCGCAGCGGCCTGCAGCAGTTCCTCCATGGCTCCGCCACCGAGTGGCTGGTCCGCCACGCCAAGCAACCTGTCCTGGCGGTTCATGATGTGGACCTTGCTCCTGAACAGGCCGAGTTCCTGCCCCCGATGGATTAAGCCTGTATGTCTCCGGTCCGGATCTCCGCATGAAGAGCTTGCCGACCGAGCGTGTGGCAGGCCTGAGTACGGCCTTTGTGGCCCTGGCGGCCCTGTGCTGGGGGCTGTCGGGCGGGATTGGCGGGATTCTTACCGGTGAGGGTTGGGATCCGGTGGTGGTGTCCTTTTACCGGGGCGCCATTGGCTTTCTGTTCGTGCTGGCCTGGCTGGCGCTCCGGCCGCGGGGGAGTGGCCTGGGCAATAAAAAGCTGTGGTTGTGGTCGCTGCTGGCCGGTGTCGGGGTGGCGGGCAACTTCGCCTTTTATTTTCTGAGCATTGCCGAGGGCAGTGTGGCGGTGGCTGCCATGCTGATGTATTGCGCGCCGGTCTTTGTCTATCTGGTGTCCTTCACGCTCCGGCTTGAGCAGCCGAGCGTGTTCAAGTGGGTAGCCATTGTTATGGTCCTGCTTGGGGTGGTTCTGCTGACCGGTATTTATGATGTGGGTGCCGGGGAGGTGACGCTGGTCGCGGCCGGGGCGGGTCTGTTGTCGGGCTTGTCTTATGCCGTGTTCATCTTCGGATTCAAGTACGCCGCCCCTCACGGAAGTCCCCAGGCAATTCTGGTGATTGCCTTTGCGGTGATGGCCGTCATCCTGTTTGCCTTGGGCAATCCGGAGCAGACCGTGGCCGTTCTGAGCACTTCAAGTTGGCCCCTGTTTCTGATCCTGGGCGTGATCGGTGCCGGCTTGTCATTCATCTTCTACATTATCGGCCTCAACCATACGGCCCCGGCCGTGGCGTCCATCGTTGCCATGGTGGAACCGGTCACCGCCTCCCTGTTCGGCGTCGCGGTTCTGGGTGAAAGCCTGGGGCTGGTGCAGCTTCTGGGCATGGCACTCATTCTTGTCACGGTGACGGCGCTGAGTGTCTATTCCAATTCCCGTCGCAAGGTGGCTTCAGTCTGAGGCGAATCTGGCAGGGAGGAACGCTCTGAGCCAGAATGGGACAAGGGGGCGGATCCGCCTGTTAGAGGCATCCTTGCATTGGTATCGAAGAAGAAGGGGGGAGGGTATGTGCAAATCCGGGGTCAAGCTGTTTTTCCTGATGTTCTCGAGTTCTAGCGTCGCTTTTGCGGTTGATCGCCCACTATCGGATCAGGCGTATGCGAATCTCCTGATGGATGGATCGGCGGAAGAAGTGGCGGCGGCAATTGATGCGGGGGCGGACCCGAGTCTGCAATTTTTTCCTCGACGCAGGGTTGAGTTTCGGGATCCCTGGCGGGGTGTCACCATGGAATCACCCAGTGCGTTGATGGTCACAATCCTCTACAACGACTTGGATGTCACTCGGGTGCTCCTTGAGGCGGGTGCGGATGTTGAGGAGTGGTTGAAGCACGGCAGGACGGCACTTGATTTGGCAGCCATGACGGGCGACGAAGAGCGGGTAGAGCTTCTGCTTGATGCGGGCGCGGATGCATCGGCTCGCATCAATGCCAATTTCCGCATGCACTGGCAGTGGTCCTGCAAGTCGGCGGCCTTCTTTGCTGTCCGCAACGAGAAGATGTCTGGAACGATTGCCGATATGCGATTGATCGCGGGGCACCTGACTCCGGATGAGCGTTGGCCTCAGTGCGGACCCCATCGCAAGTGAGAGGGCCGCAGCCAGTTTGCTGCGGCCCTCTCATTAAGTCATGAATGGATCAGAATCGGCGGTATTGGATGACACGGGGCGAGATGGATATGGGCTCCCCGTCCTCGTCCAGGTTCTCGATACGCTCCAGCAGGGAGACCCAGTCGCCGTCGTCGTGGAGCAATGTCCAGCTTCGAACCATGGTCAGGTAACAGTCGGCTTGCTGGGAGTCGTCGCAAATGGACTCCCGGCCCCACCACACAGGGCCATCATCTCGCGGCTGCGCCCAGGCCTCAATGTGCAAAGTGCCGGCCTCGAAGCGATAGTCGAACTCGTAGTGAATGCCCAGAATTTCGTCCGTGGGTTTGTAGACATTGCGAACCCCACCCCAACCATCTTCTGTAAGGTCGATGGCGAAGGCGTAATCACTGCCTGTCTGGTAACCCCACTGGACAAAAAGATCGCTGGCAAAGGCCTCGTCCAGACCGCTATCGTCCAGCTGGGGGGCGATCATGGATCGGCTGGAACGCGCCTGGCCGTCGTCAGTGGCCGACAGCACCATGGAACGCCAGACCGGCAGGCGTTGTTCGGATTTGAGGCCAATCTCATGCACGGCCCCACTGCCAAACTCAATTCTGAGCCATCCCTCATCGGTCAATGACCAGTTGAAGAGGCCGGAATCAACCGCCTCACCCACGCCCCCATTGGTGAAAGTCAGCAGCTCGTCGCCATACCAGGCCAGGCCACCCAATAGCGCCGGGAAATTGCCCGGTATGGCCCAGGTCTGATCGACAATGTCCGCCTCTTCGAAGGGGATGAGCTGGCTCAGATGATGACCGTACATGTCGGTTCGGAAATCCACCTCCACGCTTTCCCTGTCGGGCTCATCGGGAAAATCACGAGTCCCGGTCTGGCTGATGGAGACAATGTCCATGCCATCTTCTTGCGCCACCAGCGTGGCTCCGAACTCATCGAGACGGGTAATGCAGACGGTTTGATAGTCGTTACCATCCTCGTCCTCGACCCAGCAGAAAGCGCCCGTAGTGAGCTCATCGTCGAGGTTGAGTTCCAGTGTGCCGTCAATGACTTCCCATTGGAATGTGACGGCATCCACGTGGTTGGAGTAGAGGCCAGTTCCATCCTCTTCAAAGCGAAACTGGGTGCCGGTAATGATGTTGGGTTCCGGCCCGGTAATGCCGAACCAGTCATTGGGTGTGTCGTCCTCGTCAATCCCTTGCACCAGATCCGGATCGGAAACGATCTCGGCAATGGCGTTGTTGATGCTGTCGGGATCGTTCTCCAGGACTTCCTGCTCATAACTGATGCGTGTCTCCTCCTGTTCAATCAGGCTGCTGGTGTCGTCACTGTCCGCCATGGCCAGGCCCGCTTGCCGCAGGGAGCCGCCCGCTGCCGGCACAATGGTGCGGTCAGGGTCTTCCACGGCAATACGGATCAGTGCTGAAGAACGCAGCAGCAGATTGGCGGAGAATGCATCCCGCAGTGCCACACGCTCGGCTTCCGTTTCCGGCGCCTGGCCCTCGTTTTGCCAGCGCATCAGCGCGGCATTGGCGGTGCTGACGTTGGTGATGTTGACGCCGACATTCTGTTCCCGGGTGAGAAGGCCATCGTTGGTGGCCAGGGATTGAACCCGCTCCATGTCGCCCAGGTAGGAGCGGAACAGGATGAAACCGTCCGTGGGATCGGTGGCCTTCAGGCTGACCATGTCGTCCGGTTCACGAATGCTGAGGCGCAAGGCGTACATGCCCTGCTCGTCGGAGCTGGTCTGATAGATTGTTTCCCCGACCTGTGCCTCGATGTCGGCATCGGTGATGATTGGGCCGGCAACACGGCCGATCATCTGGATGGCTCCATGGCAGGACACGGCAATGTCGCTGACGTCAGCCGCGGAGACCGTCCCTTCGATATTCTCCAGGTCACAGTTCTGTGCCGGGGCCTCTGGCAGCACCTGGGTCGAGACGCTGTAGCTTTCGCCGTCTTCCAGCTGGGTGGAAAACTCGAACGGCCCGTTGGATTCGATGGTCAATGATTCTGCGTCATTGAGCCGCAATATGAGCTGATCGCCGGTCAGTCCGGTGACTTCGCCGCCCACCGTGAACCCGGCATCACCGCCAGGCGCGCCAGTGTCACCGTCACCGGAACCCGAGCTGTTACAGGCGGCGAGGGGGAGGATGAGAACAAGGGAGTACAGGCTGGTTCTCGCAATGGATGGAAACATGGTCACACTCCTTATGTGTTTACAGACTGCCCGAACCCCTTCCGCTTGTCGTGCGTGGGGAAAAGAGGGCGTTTAGTAAACCTAGTCAAGCAAGGGCATAGGCACATCACCCAAACGGGTGAAGTGTGCTTTCGCGTTCCGTTGCCTGCAGGGGGGGAGGATGGCTAGGGGGATCTGCTTCCAGAACAGGGTTGGCTGGCGGTCATATTCCACGGTTTGCCTGTGAGCAGGCGGATGAGTTCAGACTGGCGCTTGGTGCGGGTCTTGGCCAGCACCTTTTTGAGGTGGCTGCGCAGGGTTTCGCGTGAGAGATGCCAGTGCTTGCTGAGATCGGCGAGTTCGTGGCCTTGCGAGAGGGCGCAGGCGAGCCGTGCCTCCGCCGATGTCAGGCCGTAGAGGCTCATGAGAATGTCCCGGTTGACCAGGCCGGCATCGTCCAGGTTGCTGACCAGCAGTGCCGTTTCCACATCCGGCCAGGGGCCGTCGAATCCGAGGGCGCCTTTTCGTGCCGGGCAGGCGACCAGGAGAATCCGGGGCTGGCCGGGCTGCGATTTCAGAAGAAGCGCTTCCGGTGCCGGTGGTTGCGCACTGCTGATGCGTGCCTGAACGGTATCCAGGAGGTTCTGGAAGCCCTTCCGGTCCCCGGCGTGGGCAACGGCGACGTGGCCGGCTCTCGTGGTCAAGCCACATTGTTGGGCGAGCAGCTCCCCGGCCTTGTCGTTGCTGTGAATGATGCGGTGTTGGCTGTCCAGCAGCAGAATGCCCACGGACAGGGCGTTCAGTGTGTGCTCGGCGGCATCGGCCTGCTGGCGGGTCTGGCTCAGTAAATGGCCCAGGTTCACGGCCCGCTGGATGTGGGGCACCAGTCGGCGCATGTAGGCTTCGTCTTCCCTTCCGAACGGTCCGCTTGCAAGGTGGCGTTGCACCGCGAACTTGAATACGCAGTCCTCGTTGCGGACCGCCAGCCCGCCGCAGACGTGATAATTCTCCTGGGGTCTCATGTAATCGGCAAAAAATTCGTTGTGCTGGAGCTCCCGGCGGGTGAAAAGCTGTTCCGAAGTGGCAATGAAGCCGGCGGGGACGGTCTTTAACACATCGATGAAGATGTCTTTCTTGACGTAGTGCTCGCGGTGCGCCTTTTGAAGGGCCGGATCCAGATTGTGATGGATGTTGGCACGGATGGCGGTATTGCGTTCGTCGATGACACGGATGATGCCGGACTTGGCATTGAGCGTGTCGGCAAGGTCGATCAGAAAGCGTTGCCAGTGAGAGGGATCGGACGCCGCCGTGTAGACGGACTCGACTAGGCGGGAGAAGACATCGATATCTCGTGTTGATGTCATCCGGCCTCCTTCACGGCGTAGTCGGCTCGGCAAAGGCGTCCAGGATCTGGTCCCATTGCTGGAGCAGGGCGAAATGGCCCATCCCAGGCCATTCAGTCAGCGTTGCACCGCCCAGGTGCCCGGCCAGCCAGCGCCCCATGCCGATGGGGGCATTGAGATCCTGGGTGCCGTGCCAGAGATGCGTGGGGCAGTGTGGTGCTTTCAGTGTGAACCCCCAGTCGGCGGTGAGTGCCTGGCCGTCCGACACCATGCCCTCCAGGCCCGGGCGAATGCCTTCCGTGAGGCTGTCTGCGTAGGCCTCAGTCATGCCATTGCTGAAGATGGCCTGATCTTCGGGCGGCGCGCCCGCGAGCAACAGTTCATAGGGGCCACCGGTCGCTTTCAGGCCATCGTTGAGGGTGGCCCGGAAGGCATCGGCGTCCGTGGCAGCCAGCTGCCAGAAGCCTTGCAGTGATTCAGGCATGCCCTGTGTGGTGGCATCGGAGAATGGGGCCAGGCTGCTGACCAGACCCAGACGGTCAATGCGATCCGGCAGACGAAGCGCGCAGGCCAGTGCATGGGGGCCGCCACCGGAGAACCCCGCGGCACCGGCCTGTTTCAGTTCCAGGTGGTCGAGCAGAGCCGCCACATCATCCGCAAAGTCCGCGACGCTGCGCCCGGGACGGGGTGAGCTGCCCCCGTAACCCGGGCGATCCGGCACGATGATCCTCAGCCCGAGAACGGCGGCCAGCGTCGTCGTCGGCAGACACTCACGCCGGGAGCCGGGGGCACCGTGAAAATAGATCACGGCGGATCCATCGGCAGTACCGTATTCGGCCCAGGCGAGCTGCCGGCCGTCGGGGAGGCTCAGGGTGAAATCTTCAGTGGGGAGCGTGTCGGTGAAGGGCCCGTCGGTCATACCGTTTCCTTGGTTGGCCAGTGGAGAGCCGCCCTGGGCCCGGATGGATTGATGAGCGTTTGTTTTTACATATTAGACTTACTTGGGCGTGTCTGCCACTTCACCGGGCACAGGATTACTCGTCGTCCGTTTCGCGCTCCACGGTGTCAATCCGCCAGGCCAGCAGCAGCGGGTAACTTCGCACCTGGAAGCCCATTTCCCGCAGCCACTGGGCGATGAGCAGGTTGGACTGGTGGGCCAGCCAGTAGCCGCGGGCGTGGGGGACGAATGTCATGGCGAATTCTTCATTGTGCGTGGCTTGCGCCTCGGCCTGGCTGAACAGGGCATCCAGTCGCTGCTTCAATGCCCTGGCCTTCTCGGCATCGGCCTTCAGGGGGTATAGGCGGGTGATGCCCTCCGGGGCGAGCTTGTCCAGATCGTCCTTGCTGTTCACTTCCGGGTGTTCGCCACGGCCCAGGCCGCTTTGTGTGGGCCAGAGCAGGGCGGCCGTGCCGGAGGGCAGGTGGCGCCGGCCCTGAACACACCAGCGCCAGTCGCAGTACTTGTAGCGAACCATGCCGCCAGATTCCCGGGGGATGGCGAGGCTGGTGTGGGGGCTGTGGTAGAGGAGGTAGATTTCTGCCGCTTTGTCATTCGGGGCTGGTGGTGCCGTGATGACGCCGGCGCAGCCGGTGGTCAGGCTGCCGAGCAAGATGGCATTGAGGGCCGTGCAGATTGCCCGGGCGCTTCGTTTCATGTCACCAGGCAAGCCAGATGCAGTGTTTGGCGCCCTTGCCCCGGTGGGCGCGGACGGCTGCCCTGGCCGGGGATGTCTGCGCTTCCGATTTCGACGAATTTGGCCATCGCTTGGTCTCTTGTGTGTATCACTGACTCAGCGCTTGCCGAGTTCTCGTTCCACGTTGCCCACAATCTCATTGCTCAGTCGGTGCACGATCGAGCGGGTAGTGCCGGATAGGGCTTTTTCCAGCAGGCGATTCTTCAATTCGTAGTGCAGCTGGAAATGGAGGCGGGTGCCATCGGCGGTGGGGGTGAGTGTGTAGCGGCCCCGGTTAGGCACCCCGGTGATGGACTCCCAGGCAAAGTGGGTGGGTGGCTGAATGTCGGTGACCTGAACTTCGAAACTGAGTTTGACGCCAGCCACCCGCACATGCCACCGATAGCGGTCATCCCCAAGGGCTTCGATATCCTGGACTGCCTCACAGAGATCAACGAAGGGCTCGACCCGGCTGATGAGGGAAAACACCTCGGCCGGCGGCGCACTGACACTCGCTTCATGTTCGATCTGCGGCATGCTGCTGAATCCCATGGTAACGGCGGTTTCACTCTAGCAGAACCTTCCATGGACGCTCAGCTTTTGCTCCTTTGTATAACTGGACATCCACAGGGCGGGCGACGAGAATCGGGCCATGACTGAGCATTTGCCTTCCACTCGGGAATATGACCGACTGGCGCCGGTGTATGACCAGCGCTGGGGCCACTATCTCGTGAGCAGCCTCGACGCGACCGTCGGCCGATTGGCCGTGTTTTCGGGGGAGGCCTTGTTGGATGTTGGCTGTGGCACGGGCCTGTTGCTGGATCGGCTTAAGGTAGCAGTACCGGGCGTAAGCCTCACCGGGATTGATCCGTCTCCGGGCATGCTGGCAAGAGCGCGGGAACGACTGGGTGATGCCGTCACCCTGGCGCAGGCCCCGGCCGAGCAGCTGCCCTTCCCGGATGGGGCGTTTGATGTGGTGGTCTCCAGCAGTGCCTTTCACTATTTCCGACAGCCACAGGCCGCGGTGAATGAAATGGCGCGGGTGCTTCGGCCCGGTGGTCGCTTGCTGCTTACCGACTGGTGCCGGGACTTTCTCACCATGCGCCTGTTCGATCGCTGGCTCCATTGGCGGGATCCCGCCCATTTTCGTACCTGGAATCAGCAGGAGATGCGGGGATTTCTCGGCACGGCCGGTTTTCAGTCCATCCAGACCGAGCGCTATCGACTCTCGGCCTTCTGGGGAATGATGAGCGTACAGGGCCAGCGATCTGCACAGCGGCCTGATCGTTGACGGCCGTCAACGGCTGCCTTCCCCGACAGGTATAGCGTGGAATCTCCCGACATTGAGTCTGGGGCCGGCGGGTTGCTTGTCATTCAGGAGGTAGAGTCATGAACAGAATGATTGCCGCTTTAATGGCGGTCTTTGCAGGGCTGTTTCTGGCGCAGGTACTCAATATGGACAGTGCCGTGGCGCAACAGCGGGAACAGGCCAGAGAGCTGGAGCGGATTGTCGTGGTTGCGCCGCGTATTGTGCGTGAGGAGAGTCCGTTGCGGCGGGTAATCACGGTGGAGAAAGATGCCACGGTTGATTTCTCGGATCTGGATATTCGCCAGACGATGCATTTCATGCAGCTGGAACAGCGCATTCAGAGCGCAGCTTCGCAGATCTGCGAGGACCTGCAGGAGCAGTTCCCGCGCGGACGTCCGGCCAAGGCGACTTGCATCGAGCGGGCCGTGGCGGACGCCATGGACGAGGTGCGAAGCATTCTTCACCAGCTGACGCAACGCTGAAACACACTTCATCATCAGACCATCTGCGAGGCCGGTAACCTGCACTCAACGGGTGGGGCGCCGGCCTCGCCTTCTGTTGCGGGTGAAAGATTGATCGGGGAGTATGGGCTGGCAATGTTTGTCTTGCGTTCCTAACAGGTGGTGAGTCATGCAAGGATTCAATCCCCAATTCCGATTTCCCTCATTGTCCCGCCCTGGCATGAGCAGTGTACTGCTGCTGGTCGCCTTGCTGATACTGGGTTGTGAAGTGCCCGAAGGTGAGCATGAGCAAGCTGTTGATTCGGTGGACGACGCGGTGGCGCTGTTCGCCTTTCGCAATGTGTCCGTGATCGATATGCAGCACGGTGATGCGATCAGCGGACGTACGGTGGTGGTGCGTGATGGCCGCATTGAGCAGGCCGGCCCGGCGGAGACGGTGGAGATTCCGGCCGGCGCCGAGGTGGTTGATGGCGCCGGGCGCTACCTGATGCCGGGCATGGCGGAGATGCACGGGCATCTGCCGCGGGGTGGCCCCTCGGATCAGGCCGTGGCGGATCTGCTGTTTCTGTATCTGGCCAATGGCGTGACCCTGGTGCGCGGCATGCAGGGCCATGACAGCCAGCTGGCCGTGCGTGAGGCCATTGAAGCCGGTGAGCTTCTGGGGCCGCGCCTGGTGCTGGGCAGCCCGGCCATGGGCTGGGGCAATACGCCGCAGGCCGAGGACGTGCCGGAGCTAGTTCGCGAGTTTCGCGAGGCGGGATACGACCTGATCAAGATTGGTGAAGGCCCGGACCGAGAGACCTATCAGGCTCTGCTGGAAGCCGGTGAAGCCGAGGGGCTTCCACTGGCGGGCCATGTGCCGGATGAAGTCGGCCTGCTGGCCGTACTGGAGGCCGGCCAGGTGACCATTGATCATCTGGATAACTATGTCGAAGCGCTGATGCCGGAAGACAAACGGGCGGATATCGCAGCGCTCTGGGGCGTGGCTTCCGTGGCGGATGACGCCGACAGGGATCGAATTGCCGAACTCGTCGACGCCACGCTGGCCAGCGACACGGCTCAGGTGCCCACTCTGGTGCTATGGGAAGTCTTCTTTGGCGGCAAGCCGGTCGATGAGATCAAGGCGGCCACGCCGGAGATTCGCTATATGCCGGCGGAGACGGTCGAGGCCTGGGAAGAGCGGCTGGCCAGTCTGCGGGAGACGATTGGCCATCCCGACGGCGCCCGCCGCGTGGTGGAGTTGCGGTGCGAGATTTTCCAGGCCCTGCATGAGGGTGGCGCAACGTTCCTCATGGGAACAGACTCCCCGCAGTTGTTCAGCGTGCCGGGTTTTGCCAATCATCGGGAAATGGCGCTGTGGGTGGAGCTGGGCATGAGCCCCGCCGAAGTCATTCGCGCCGGCACCTGGGAGGTGGCCCGTCATTTCGATGAGTTGGACGAGGCCGGCTCGGTGGCCGAAGGCCGTCGCGCCGACCTGATTCTGCTCGAGGCCAATCCGCTGGAGGACATCAGCGCCATGAAAGACGCCCAGGCCGGTGTCATGGTGAACGGCCGCTGGCTGCCACAGAGCGAGATCCGCGAGCGCCTGGAGGCAATGGCCGAGCGCTGACGGCCTTTCTGTGTAAGAGCCCAGGTCGTGACAGGTTGCGGTCACTTGCTGCTTCCGGGAGGATGGGGTGCGATTCTCTGTCCGGAACCCCGACCCCGTGGTGACCCATGCATAAACTGCCAGCCTGTTTCCTTCGCGCCTCTAGTTCGCTTCTTATTGTGGTGCTTGGTCTTTCCCTGATGGCCTGTGGGCCTTCCGGTGATTCACCCAAGGGCCTGTCCGAGCGGGATTTGCGCCAGGCCGAATCGGCCGCCGGCCTGTTCACGGTGCATCAGCTGGATGAGCGAATTCTCTTTGAGATTCCCGAGGAGATGCTGGGGCGTGACATGGCGGTGATGAGCCGTTATGCCAAGGCCCAGGAGGGGCTGGCAGCCCGTGGCGGTGGTGACCGCATGACCGAGAACATGGTGGTGCACTGGGAGCGGCGCGGGGATCGCATCGTGCTGCGCAGTCAGAGTTACGCCAATACCGCTGATCCGGATACCCCGCTTGCCCTGGCGGTGGCCAATTCCAATTTTTCCCCGGTGATTGCCAGCTTCCCCGTTAAGCTTGAACGCCAGGGCCGTGCGGTGATTGATGTCACCGAGCTCTATCTCGGCGATCACCCGGCCTTTTCCTTCCCGCGCCAGCGGCGCGATGACCTGGGCATTCGCGGTTTTGATGGCGAGCGCAGCTGGCTGGAATGGAGCCGGGCCTTTCCGGAGAACATCGAAATCCGCGCGGTGCGCAGCTACGACGCGGACAATCCACCCTCCAATCGTCGCGGCGGCACGGTCTCCTTCGAGATCAACCATTCCATGATCCTGCTGCCGGAAGAACCGATGATGCCGCGCCTGGCGGATGAGCGGGTCACCTACATCACCCAGCAGCAGACCGATTACTCGCGAGACTTCCAGGGCGTGCGGCCCTATGAATACCTGCGCCGCTATCGCCTGGAGCCCAAGGACATGGAGGCCTTCAAGCGTGGTGAGCTGGTGGTGCCGAAGAAGCCCATCGTCTGGTATATCGACCCGGCCACGCCGGAGAAGTGGGTGCCTTACTTCAAGGCCGGCATCATGGAGTGGGAGTCGGCCTTCGAGAAGGCGGGTTTCAAGAATGCGGTGGATGTGCGGCTTGCGCCCACCGAGGAGGAAGACCCGGAATTCAGCCTGCTGGATGCCCGCTACAACGTGATTCGCTACGTGGCCACGCCGGTGCGCTCGGCCAATGCCGGGGGGGATGTGGTGGACCCGCGTTCCGGCGAGGTGATTCGCGGCCACATGAACATGTATCACGGCCTGGACGAACGCCTGCGCTGGTGGCTGGTGGCCCAGGTGGCCACGGCCAATCCCCGCTTCCGTACCACGGAACTGACGGAAGAGGACCTGGGCGAGGCCCTGCGCTATGTGGTGTCCCACGAAATGGCCCACGCCATGGGACTGCCCCACAACCAGCGGGCGAACTTTGTCTATCCGGTGGAAAGCCTGCGCGACCCGGATTTCGTGAAAGAGTGGGGTCATTCGGCGTCATCGGTCGGGCGTACCCGTTACAACTACGTGGCCCAGCCCGGTGATGATGTGCCCCCGGAGCGGCGCATCGGCCTGTGGGACGAGTTCGCCATCATGTGGGGCTATCGCCCGATCCCGGAAGCCACCACACCGGAAGAAGAGCTCGAGACTCTCAATGAGTGGATCGTCGAGCGGGCCGACAAACCCTGGTTCCGGTCGGCCCTGGCACAGTTCGGCATGGATGTGGAATGGGACCCCTACCGCATGACCGAGGGCATTTCGGATGATCCGGTCAAGGCGGCCGAGTACGGTATGCGCAATCTGCGCGAGGCGACCCGCAATCTACGGGAGTGGTTGCTGCAGGCGGGTGACGATTACTACGAGCTGGAAACCCATTACCTGCAGAACCTGACCCAGTGGAACCGCTACGCCGAACACGCGGCGGCCGCCGTGGGTGGCTCCTGGACCCATCACAAGCGGGTGGGGGAGGACGGCCCGGTCTATACGCCCATCGAGGCTGATTATCAGCGCAAGGCCATGGCCTTCATCGACGAGCATGTACTGAGTACGCCGGACTGGGCCCTGGACATGGAGACACTGCGTCGTTTGGAGCACGCCGGCGCGGTGGAACGCATCCGGGCCTACCAGGAACTGGCCGTGCAGCGCCTGCTCAACCACGCCCGCCTGGCGCGCATGATCGAACACGAAGCCTTCCTGGGTGATGACACCTATCGCCCCGCTGACATGCTGGATGATACCCGGGCCATGGTCTGGCAGGAGCTGGGTGAGGGCCAGGCCATCAACACCTGGCGGCGCAACATGCAGCGGGCCTACCTGGAACAGGCCGGGTATCTGCTCCAGCAGGCGGAATCCGAGTACTGGCAGCCGCCGGCCTCCGGCAACCTGCGGGTGGGTTCCAATGACGATCCACCTCTGAATGCCGACCTCCACATCAGCCAGTCGGACATTCGGCCCCTGATCCGCGACCAGCTCACCCTGTTGAACGAGGAAATCGAAGCGGCGTTGGCCACCGGCGTCGCCGATCGCATGACGCGAATCCATCTGCAAGATGCTCGTAAACGGATTGCCAGCGCCTTGCGCTGATACCCTTGGAAGCCAACCTGGCCGCTGCCCTTGAGGGCAGCGGCCTTGATTTATTATTCCCATGAACTATTACATTAAGACCAGCCATTGTGAGCTGGCATGATCTAATGGGGAGTAATGAATCGTGACTATCGACCGAAAATTTCTTATCTGGGCTTTGGTTTATATCGTTCTTGGAATGATTCTGGGGATTTACATGGCCGTATCCAAGGATCACGGTCAGCACGTGACACATGCCCATGTGCTTCTGGTGGGCTTTGTTTTGTCATTGCTTTACGGGATTATCCACCGCCTCTGGCTGAACGGTCATTCTCTTGCCGTGGCCAATGTTCAGTTCTATCTCCACCAGTTGGGTGCCATTGTCATGAGTCTCGGCCTGTTCCTGCTTTACGGCCATATGATGGCCGAGACGGTATTGGGGCCGATTCTGGGGGTCGCGTCCTTGCTGGTACTCGCATCGGCCCTGTTGATGTTCTGGATGGTACTCAAAAGCAGCAGTACAACCCGGATGGAACCGTCGTGAATTGAGCAACTGTTCGTCACGGAAAGGAGCAAGTCCATGCGTCCATCAATGTTTCTGGCCTTATCCTGTCTGTTGATGCTAGGCGCCTGTGAAGCGGAAAAGAAACCTGTCGAGTCGGAACTGGAAGATATTATTGTCGCCTGGTTCGATGAAGGCTGGAATCAGGGTAATACGGATGTTTTCGAAGACACCATCGCCGAGAATGTCGTCTTCACTCATGGCACGGACAGTGACACGCTCTCCCGGGAGCAGATGAGTGACATTGTTCTGCAGTGGCGTGAAGCTTTCCCGGGTCTTCACATGGCAGTGGAAGATATTCTCGTGGACGGGGATCGAGCCGCGGTGCGAATTACGTTCACCGGTACCCACGAAGGCGAATGGGCCGGTGCCGAGCCGCTCGGTCAGGACATTCACACGGCCTTGATGGTGATCTTTCGCTTTGAGGAAGGGCGCATGGTCGAGCTTTGGGAAATCAGTGACCAGCTTAATTTCCAACGCCAGCTGGGTCTGTTGCCGGATGGCGATTGATGCTGTTTCGGGCCCAGGTGGCCGGTTAGGCGCCGGCCATGCTCCCGCGTCCCTGCAGGCAGGCGATGGCTCGTTCCAGCCCCTCGACGGTGAGGGGGAACATGCGGTCATTCACCAGCTCGCGGACCATGCCGATGCTGTAGGTCCGGTCCCAGTGTTCTTCCGGAACCGGATTGAGCCAGACCAGGCGTTCGAATCGGTGCTTGATCTTCTCGAATGAAGCCGCGCCGGGCTCGGGGTTCATGAAGTCGATGGCCCCGAAGGGGGTGGCGATCTCGTAGGGCGACATGGAGGCGTCGCCGACGAAGATCACCTTGTAGTCCGGCCCGTAGGTATGAAGGATCTCATCCAGTGGCGTGAGTGTGTCCTGGCGCAGCTGGTTGTCCCGCCAGAGATGCTCGTAGATGAAGTTATGGAAGTAGTAGTGTTCCAGGTGCTTGAATTCGGCCCGGCAGGCGGTGAACAGCGCCTCGGAAAGCTGTACGTGGTCATCCATTGAACCGCCCACGTCGAAGAAACTCAGTACCTTGACGGCATTGTGTCGTTCCGGCCGGGTGCGGATGTCCAGCAGGCCGGCATTGCGGGCCGTGTCTCGAATGGTGCCTTCCAGGTCCAGTTCCTCACGGGCACCGCTGCGGGCAAAGCGTCGAAGCTTGCGCAGAGCAAGCTGGATGTTGCGCGTGCCGATTTCGGCCTGATCATCCAGATTGCGGAAGCGTCGCTGTTCCCAGACCTTCACGGCCCGACGATGACGGCCGGGGCCGCCGATGCGCACGCCTTCCGGGTTGTAGCCCCCGTGGCCGAAGGGGCTGGTGCCACCGGTACCGATCCAACGGTTGCCGCCCTGGTGCCGGCCGGTCTGCTCATTGAGCCGTTCCTCCAGCGCCTTCATCAGTGCTTCCAGACCCCCCAGGGCCTCGATCTGGCGCTTTTCCTCCTCGCTGAAATGCCGCTCCAGCTCCAGCCGCAGCCAGTCTTCCGGCAGTTCGCCCCCCAGGGGGTCGGGCATGGCCTCCAGTCCCTCCTGGAAATGGGCGAAGGCCTGGTCAAAACGGTCGAAGCGGGTCTCGTCCTTCACCAGGGTAGTGCGAGACAGGTGATAGAAGGCCTGCATGTCGCAGCCGGCCAGATTGGCGGCCATCACTTCATGCAGGGCGATCAGGTCCCGGGGGGTGACCGGGAGCCCGTGCTGTCGCAGGGTGGTGAAGAAACGAATGAGCATGGCCAGGGGTCAGGTCGGCTTCAGCCGTTTCGGCGGCTCATGAAGGCCAGGCGCTCCAGCAGCTGCACATCCTGCTCGTTCTTGACCAGGGCGCCATACAGGGGCGGCAGGGCTTCACGAATGTCACCCGCCTTGAGGGCGCTGGCCGCCAGTTGATCGCTCACCAGCAGCTTGAGCCAGTCCAGCAGCTCGGAGGTGGAGGGCGGTTTCTTCAGGCCGGGTACCTCCCGAACCTGGAAGAACATTCGCAGGGCATCGCTCACCAGCTTGGATTCGATATTGGGAAAGTGCACATCGATGATGGCCTTGAGGGTGTCGGCGTCGGGAAACTCGATGTAATGGAAGAAGCAGCGGCGCAGAAAGGCGTCCGGCAGCTCCTTTTCATTGTTCGAGGTGATGATCACCACCGGCCGGTGTCGGGCGCGGATGGTCTCGCCGGTTTCGTAGACATGGAATTCCATCCGATCCAGTTCCACCAGCAGATCGTTGGGGAATTCGATGTCCGCCTTGTCGATCTCGTCAATCAGCAGTACCGACCGCTGCTCGCTGCTGAAGGCTTCCCACAGCTTGCCGGGGCGAATGTAGTTGGCCACGTCGTGTACACGGTCATCGCCCAGCTGGGAATCCCGCAGCCTGGAGACGGCGTCGTATTCGTAAAGCCCCTGCTGGGCCCGGGTGGTGGATTTGATGTGCCACTGGATCAGGGGCATGCCCATCCCGGCCGCGATTTCCTCCGCCAGCATGGTCTTGCCGGTGCCGGGCTCGCCCTTGACCAGCAGGGGGCGTTCCAGGGTCATGGCGGCATTCACGGCCAGGCGCAGGGCCTCACTGGCGATGTACTGTCGGGATCCGGTAAAGGCGGTCATGGCTGGCTCCTGAGGAATCAAATAGGGGCTGGGGCTCCGGAGCGCGCAGTGTAGGGATTTTGCGCCGGGAGGACAAAGGCCGCGGCGGGAGACTTGGCGCGAACCCGACAAGCGGCTAGGGTATGGGTAGCCATGGTGGCATTTTTCAGGGAGAGATGGATGTTCAGCGAGAAGCTTCAGCCCCTGGTGGACCTGATTACCCGGGCCAACGAGCAGTACGATGCCGAACACCCCGAGGCCTCTACCGCGCTGGGTGTGACGAATGAGTCCCTGCGGGCCCTGGGTGACGACTCCGATGCCGTGAGTGTCGAGTGCCCCCGCTCCAGGCAGCGCCTGATGTTCATCATGAAGGATTCCATCCCAGGCAAGGTGGGGATTGGCGTTGGCTGCCCGGGCACCGAGGATCTGCAGTTTCTGGGCGAGATGCGCCTGGCCGACATGGACGAACTCTACGTCCGTTCCCTGATGGAACAGTATTTCCGCAGGAAAACCCCGCATTGAAACCCCTGACTTGAATTCAGGCTGCCTGTTGCTTGCCTGCGTGAAGCTGGACGATCCGAGCCGTGCCGAGATTCCGGATGCCCATCCGCCGGCTGCTACGGAGGGGAAGGCGCCGGGTTTTCTGCGGCGTCTGTTTTCTCGATGACCCAGTATTTGACGGGCATGCCTTCGTCGACCGTCAGCACCTTGAATCCCTGGGCCTCAAGGGCAGCCGCAAAATCCATACCGTGCCAGGCACGGATGTAGGGCTCATGCAGTTTGCGCGACAGGGTGCGGAAATAGAGCCCACGCCACCCCCAGCGCTGGATCGCCTCAAGTAAGCCGGAGCGGTAGTGAGCCGGGGAGGGCTCACCCACCAGCAGGCGACCACCGGGCTTCAGCACTCGCCAGATCTCGGCCAGCCCTTTCCGAATGTAATGGGGTGGCATCTCATGAAGCACGAAAGAGACGCTGACAGCATCGAAGTACTCGGAGCCAAAGGGGATGTCTTCCATCACGCCCTGTACGAAACGGTCCTCGGGGTAATCCCGGCAGGCATGGCGAAGCAGATAGGGGGAGGGCTCCAGGCCCCAGACTTCCGAATGCCCCTTTGAGCGCAGGTGATTGACCGTTTTCCCGCCCCCACTTCCGATGTCCAGTACCACGTCGTGGTCAGCCAGATCCTCGGCAATGCGTCCGCGAAGCCAGGGCATGGCGCCCAGCATGCTGCGTTCGAAGCCAGTGATATAGCCACGACTGACCCGGTCGGAATAGTTGCCATTGGGCAGATGATGGAACTCGAGCAGGGCGTACTTGGGGATACGATCCCGGCCAGGCAGGTCTTCCGGCAGCACAATCTTTCGTCGCTTCCTGAAGGGGTGCCTCAGCATATTGATGAGGGCACTCAGGGGGTGACGAGTCATTCGGTCGGCCCAGGTTTCCGGAAGTTCTACATTGGCCCAGTCCACCCGTTCCGGTGTCCTGTGTGAGCGTTCCTTCACGTTCATGGTTCCTCGATGCATTCGGCATCAGATTCTGATTCAGTCAGCCATTCTGTCAAGTTTTCGCCGTGTGCGGACGGCGGCGGAATGCAACCTGGATAACGGGTCAGCGGTCGCCGAAATGGTTTCGAAGCCGACGCGCCAGCGCCTCATTCAGATGGCCAGGCTCCATGAGCGCCATCCAGGCGTCGAGATAATCCCTGGCGGCGATCTCGTGGCCGTAGCCGGTGGGCGCGCTGCCTGCCGCCATGTCGGCGGCCAGTTGCAGCATGGTCACCACCGGGAACCAGCGAAGATCCTTCGACACATCCGGACCCCGCCGAGACTGCATCCAGTCCGGTTCGCGGAACATTATATCTGGAGAGAAGAAGGTAATGGGGTCGCTGGCGTACTGCAGGAAGGCGATGCGGAAATTACCCCAGGGCCGGGCGCCTTGCTCAAGACCCCCTTGCTGGTTGGCGAAACGGATCACGGCATCATCCCGGAAGCGGGGCAGCCAGGCCGGAGAGTCCGGATGGCGCCGCCGGGTGGCGTCCCGCCAGGTGTCACTGCGGAAGGGCGGGCCACTCCAGAGGGCCCCCTGGAAGGGGTCATTGATGATGTCGTAGAAGTCGAAGGAGCGATCGGAATTGAGTGCCCCCAGGCTGAGCCCGAAGAGATAGAGATCGGGCCGACTTGTCGGCGCCAGTTCCGTCCAGTGGCCATAGACGGCCTGAAACAGGGCTCGGGCACTTTCCGCTCCGTAGGCGCCCTCGGCCATCAGGGAAATGGGGCTGGGCAGATAGGAGTACTGGGCGGCCACACTGGCCACGTCCCCGCCCAGCATGTATTCCACGGGTTCCACGCCAGCCGGATCCACCCAGCCGGTGCCGGTGGGCGTGATCAGCAACAGGGTGGAGCGGTCGAAGCCACCCACGCGAATCAGTTCCTGCAGGGCCAGTTCGGCGCGTTCTTCGGGGGAGTCGCCGGCATTCAGGCCAACATAGACCCGGATCGGGCGCTGGGCGTCCTCGCCGGTCACCGCCTGGATGTCGGCCGGTTCGGGCGTGCCCGCCAGATACCGGCGCCCCTGCCGGCCCATGTCCTCCCAGGCCAGCAGTGAAGCCGGGCTGCCGGCCAGGGCCGGATCAAGCGGGGCCTCGTGCTCGGCCTCCATGAGGGCATCCAGCTGCTGATGAGTGGTGTCGGCGCTGCGCAGCGCGGCCGAGAACAGAATGCCGTCCACCAGTGCCCAGAACAGGGCAAAGGCCATGGCAAGACCGATGAGGTGTGCCGAATGCGGCGAGATGAAGCGCTCCAGCTTGCGCGAGAGAAAAAGGAAAGTGCGGCGGAAGCCGTGAGCCAGCAGGAAAACAAACAGGAAAACCAGTACCGCGATCAGGGCAATGACCAGGGAGCGCATCCCAGAAGTGGGTTCCATTTCCATCAGGGCCCGCAGGGCGTTCTGCCAGCGATCCGCCTGCCACAGGAAAATGACGGCGGTGAGGCCACAGAGCAGGCCGGCGGTCAGCTGCAGATAGAAGCGGAGGTGCTTGCGGGGTGTGGGCAGGTGCATGAAGCGCCACAAGGCGTCAGCCGCCACCCCGATGCCGTAGCCGGCGGCCAATGACAGGCCGGAGATCAGGCCTTGCACCGTCTCACTGCGGGGCACCAGCGACGGTGTCAGGGACAGGGCGAAGAAGAACGTGCCCAGCAGAAGGCCGGTGGTGGAAAACCAGGCCAGCAATCCGATACGCATGCTTGCTCCTTGCTCCTTGCTGCTTGCACTGCCGGCCTAGCGCTCATCCCATGCCGGTGTGGGGATACGCGGTGAGGCCGTCGCCTGCTCCTCCGGCCAGACCACGACCTTGTCGCCATCCTGCCACTGTATGAAGACGCCCTGATTGGCCGTCTGATAACCGCGCTCGTCCACGGCGAAGGGACCGAATATGGTGGTGGTCTCCAGATTCAGAAGCTGATGGCGAATGGCGTCGGCATCCAGCGAGCCGGCCATTTCAATGGCGAGAGCGAAGAGCTGGCAGCTGCCGTAGGCGCCGGCGGCGTGAAAACTGGGCCGGCGCTCGAACTGGGCTTCATAGGCTTCCACGAAGGAATCGATGCCGGGGTAGGGCAGAGTGGGCTCCCAGGCGGACAGGCCATAGGTGAACTCGCCATCGGCGCCCAGCGCTTCGATATATTCATCCACGGCCCCGGAGGTGCCGAACATCTTCAGCGTGATGTCCAGTTCCTTCAACTGTCGGGTAACGGTGATGAAATCATCCAGGTTGGAGGCGGCCATGGCCAGTACATCAGCCCCTGCCTCGTCCATGGCCTCGAGAATGGCGCTGAAATCCTCACGGCCGCTCTCATATCGGCTGTCCAGCACCACGCTCATGCCGCGCTCACGGGCCAGCTCGGCCGCACCCTGGGCGGCGGCGCCCGGGAACAGTTGATCCTCGGCCAGCACGGCGATGCGTTCCACGCCATGGTCATCGGCCATGTGGATCAGCCCGGCCAGGAACAGTTCGGCCGGTGGCAACACCATGAAGAGGTACTCCCGTCCCTGCTCCCAAATGGAGCTGGTGGCCGCCAGCGGCGAGACGTGAACCATGCGGTAACGCTCCGTCACCGGCGCCACGGCCTCGGTGAGCGTCGAGCCATAAGGGCCCAGGACGGCGTCCACCCCGGTTTCGCTGATCAGGGTGTCATACAGGGCCATGGCCCGTTCACTGTCGGACTCATCGTCATGAATGATGAACTCCACGGGGCGCCCCAGCAACCCGCCCTCCTCATTGAGGCCGGCTTCGCACAGGCGATAGCCGTTATAGGCCGCCTGGCCCTGCGTGGCATAGGCGCCGGTCAGGGATTGGGTCGCACCGATCACGATGGGCTCGTCACTGAGCGGGCCTGGCTCTTCACCACAGGCGCCCGCGGTCATGGCGGCCACGGCAGTGGTCAGGGCAAGGGTGCGTCGAAGTGTGGGCATTTCCGTCCCCTCATGAATTGTCATGGAGTGATGGAGAATACCTTAGCATGCCGACTCAGCCCTTTCTCAGGCCCGAGCGCGAGGCTTCCTGGAGCAGCCATTGCCGCAGAATGCGAATGGCCGGTTCATTGCGACGGCTGGTCTTGTAGGCGAAGTGGAACTCGTCACCGGTGTCCAGATTGTGGCAAGGCAATCGCACCAGGCCGCTGTCATCCGGGCTGAACATGTAGTCATTACTGAGGGCGATGCCCTGGTGATGGCGCGCCGCTTCATGGGCCAGCAGCATGTGGCTGAAGTGCTGCACGCGGGTGTCTGCTTGCATGCGTTGGTCATCGGCGGCCAGCCAGCGGGCCCAGTCCTCGTTCTTCTTTTCGAAGATGCTGGTGGCAGAGAGCAGGGTGAAACGCTGAATCCACGCTGTCTCGATCCAGTCCGGTTCCGGCCCCTCAATAAGGGCGGCCTCCAGGAGCTCGTCGCACATCTGCTGCCAGTAGCTGCGGCTGCAGACCGGGAACATCTGTTCGGAATAAAGCAGATCGGAACTGAAACCGCGCTGTCTCGGGTTGATGGCAATGAAACAGTCACCCACGCGATCCGACATGTGGGGCAGATCACTGAGCATTTCCAGGTCCAGGTCGAGCTGCGGATGCTGGCGCTGTAGTTGCTGCATGCGTGGAATCAGCCAGCTCACCGCGAAGGAGCTGTAGGCGGCGAGACGAATCTGGCTGTCCTCGTTGCCTTGCAACTGTTCGCTGGCCCGCTGGATCTGACCCAGGGCGGCGACGATGTGCTCGTAATACTGATTGCCTTCCTCGGTCAGGCGGATGCTCCGTCCGGTACGCAGGAACAAAGGCTCCCCCAGCCAGTCTTCCAGCTGACGGATCTGGTGGCTGACCGCACTCTGGCTGACATGCAATTCCTGGGCGGCCAGGGAAAAGCTGCTCAGGCGGGCCACGGCTTCGAAGACCGGGAGGGTTTTGAGCGGCGGCAGGCGCATGGCGCGACTCCGTTATCTAAAAAACTAATGACTCATCAATAATCATCATTATACATCATGGGTCTGGGTCTTTAGAATTTCACCCAGGTTCAATGGCAGTTGGAGGGTTCCACGCAATGTCGGGTCGTACGGTGAACAGCGCGATAATGCTCCTGGTGATTGGCAATTTTCTGGCCATCATCTCGGACAGCATCATCAAGTGGCAGGGTGGCGATGTGGCCATCTTCCAGTTCGTGCTGCTGCGCGTCATTGCGACTCTGCTGATGCTGCTGCCCTTTGTGGCCATGATTGACCGCCGCCGCCTGTTCGAGGGGACGAAGATTCATCTCATTCGGGCCCATGTGGGGCTGGCCGGGGTGCTGTGCATGATCGTGGCGCTCAACAGCCTGCCTCTGGCCACCGCCAATGCCATTTTCTATGCGGCGCCGGTGCTGGTGATGGTGCTGGGGGTGCTGTTCTTCGGTGAGCGCCTGAGCGGTCTTAGTCTGCTTGCCGTGGTCAGCGGCTTTCTGGGCATTGTCGTGATCCTGCGCCCCGTGGCCCTGAGCTGGGAAAGCCTCAGCGCGCTGGGCCTGGCCGTGGCTCTGGCCATCAATGCCCTGCTGGTGCGCAAGTTGCCCCGTGGTCAGAGCATGGTGCATACCCTGATCCTGACCCATGTCTACGTGCTGCCGGCGGTGCTGTTGCTGGCAGTGATGGAGGGGGCGCCCTTTGATCCGAGCCTGGTGGCGACGGCCTTTGGCTCATCCTTCTTCATCCTCGGCTACAACATCACCATCCTGCTGGCCTATCGGCACTGCGCTGCCAACCAGGTCACCAGTGCCGAATACACCGGCCTGATCTGGGCCATGGTGGTGGGCTGGCTGTGGTTCGCCGAGGTTCCGGACCTCTGGTTCTACCTGGGCTCGGCCATGATCGTCATTCCCATCCTGCTGCAAAGCCTGGACGAGAAACGCCGCCTGCGCATCGCCCGCCAGACCTGTGAGGCTGGATCCTGAATTGAGTGAACAGTTCCCAGTTCCCAGTGAACAGCAGGCCGTGCTGAAGAGAGACGCCGTGCCGCTTCGGATAAAGCGAGGCAACTTCGCACTCAGGGTGGCACCGATCAATCAGGAAACAGAGGGCCATTCGGTTGGCACGGCCAGCTGTTCACTGGGAACTGTTCACTTTCAACTTTCATTCAACCGCGGAATCAGGGAGATGAAGTTGCAAGGCCCGGTTCGGCTGTCCAGCTGGTCGCCGAGAATTCGATCCCAGGCGGTGCGGCAGGCGCCGGTGGAGCCGGGCAGGGCGAAGATCAGCGTGGCGTTGGCGGTGCCGGCGAAGGCCCGGGACTGGACGGTGGAGGTGCCGATCTCTTCCAGGCTGTAATGGCGGAACAGCTCGCCGAAGCCGGGGATGTCACGTACCAGCAGGGGGCGAATGGCTTCCGGGGTATTGTCGCGGCCGGTGATGCCCGTGCCGCCGGTAATCAGCACGCAGTCCACGCTCTCATCGGCGATCCAGCGCGAAACAACGGCCCGCAGCTGAAAGATGTCGTCCTTCACGATCATCCGTTCCGCCAGTTCATGCCCGGCCGATTCCAGTCGCTCCTGCAGGGTGTCACCGGAGGTGTCATTCTCCCGTGTCCGGGAGTCGGACACCGTCAGCACCGCAATGCGGATCGGTCGAAACGGTTTGTCAGCACAGCCTTGTCGGGACATTTTTTCCTCCGGAAAAAAGAGTGAACAGTTCCCAGTTCCCAGTGAACAGCAGGCCGTGCTGAAGAGAGACGCCGTGCCGCTTCGGATAAACCGGGGCAACTTCGCACTCAGGGTGGCACCGATCAATCAGGAAACAGAGGGCCATTCGGTTGGCACGACCAGCTGTTCACTGGGAACTGTTCACTGTTCACTTAACTTGTCAAAACCAAAATATTCCACGGAATCCCCCAAAGCCACCGTCTCTCCGGCGGGCACCCTCGCCAGCCCATCCGCCCAACTGGCGGAGCTCAGTACACCCGAACCCTGGTGGGGGTAGGTCTGGAGTCGGCCGTCTTCGACACGAACCCGCAGGTATTCCTCGCGCTTGCCGGGTTTCGGCCGTTCGAAGTTTGCGGGCAGCAGGACAGGTGCCGGGACGATCCTGTCCCGGCCCTGCAGATGGCGCAACAGGGGAGCGCCAAACAGGAGAAAGGTGACGAACAGGGAGACCGGATTGCCGGGCAGGCCCAGGAAAGCCACCTTGCGGTCTTGATGGTTCACATGCCCGAAGGCCACGGGCTTGCCCGGCTTGACGGCAATACGCCAGAGATCCAGGGATCCCAGGGCCTGGACGGCGGCCTTGACGTGATCCTCATCGCCGACGGAGACACCACCGCTGGAAATGATCAGGTCGGCCTGGGCGGCCGCTTCATTTAGAGCATTGCGTGTGGCGTCGGCGGTGTCTTCAACGCGCCAGGCCGGCAGGACTTCACAGCCCATGGATGAGAGCAGGCCGGTCAGCATGCTCTCGTTGCTGTTGTAAATCTGTGCCGGGCCCAAGGGCTGGCCGGGCTGAACCAGTTCATCCCCGGTGGAGAGAATGGCGACCACCGGGCGACGGCGGACGCTCAGCGCGTCCCGTCCGGAGCCGGCGGCAACGCCGATATCCTGTGGCCGAAGGCGTTGCCCGGCCGAAAGGACCGTGTCACCGGCCGCAATGTCCTCGCCTGCGCGACGAATGTTGTCACCCACCTTGACTGGCCCGTCCACGAAGACCTGGCCCTCGTTTTCGCGGCAGCGCTCCTGCATGACCACGGTATCCGCGCCGTCCGGAATGACGGCACCGGTATAGATCCGCGCCGCAGTGCCTGGCTTCAGCGGTGAGGGCGCATGGCCGGCAGGAATGCGCTGACTCAAGGGCAGGCCTTCACCCTCTCGCAGTTCCTTCGCACGAAAGGCGTAACCATCCATGGCGCTGTTATCCGCCGGTGGTGTCGGGCTTTCGGCAATGACATCGACGGCCAGTGTCCGCCCCAGGCAATCAATCAGGGGCAGCGTTTCTGCGCCGTCCAGGGGGGCAGCGGTCTCCAGCAATCGGGCACGGGCGTCCTCGACGGAGAGCAGCTTGTGGGCGTTGCTGTCACAGCTGACGGCTTCAGCCATGCTGGGACTCCATGCTCACCGCATTGCCTTCACGATCGATGAACAGGAAGCGATCCAGACTGCCACCAGACAGGATGGTCTGTGCCATGCGCTTGAGGTGATTGTCCACATCCTCTTCGGAGGGCGGATTCGGCCCCTGGCCGGGCAGGACGGCCATCATCATCAGGCCCCAGCCCGGCGCCCCGGCATCGGCATCCTCCTTGAGGCTGGCAAAGTCCAGCTTTTCATCGATATCGAAGCTCTTGATGGCAATCGGCACCAGCTCGCCCTCATTCTCGATGGGCCGTGTCTTGCCATCATCACCCTGGGCGTAGGCATGATCAATCCGCAAGAGCACCGTCAGCAGCTTGTGCGGCTGCGGCTCGGCGGCGGCAATGGCGATCATGTCGTCGAAGCCGTGGATTGTTCTCTCTCTAATCTGTGATCTATTCATATTTAGCCCCAGCAGAGGGTTAGTGAACAGTGAACAGTTCCCAGTGAACAGCCGGCCGTGCAGAAGATAAACGCCGTACTGCTTCGGATAAGCCCCGACAGCCTAGCGCTCAGTGTGACACCAAGCCATCAGGAAACAGAAGGCCGCTCGGTTGGCATGGCCTGCTGTTCACTGGGAACTGGGAACTGTTCACTGAACAAGTGGCGAGGTGGCGGCGTCCAGATCAATGCCCTGAATCTCCGCCTGGCCGGCCAGGATGGAAATGTACTGGCTCACACCCCGGCGGTAGACTGACTCCACCAGATAGCTTTCGATCTGCGGGCGCGCCTCGTCGAAACTCAGGGGGCGGCCCTCCTCGCGCTTGTGTATCAGCACGATGTGGAAACCATAGCGGCTTTCCACGGCATGCTCGGCCACTTCGCCCACCGGCAGGCGGGACAGGGCGCGTTCGAACTCGGGTGTGGTCTGGCCGCGCGTGATGATGCCCAGGTGCCCGCCGTCTTCCGCCGAGGGGCAACGGGAATGTTCACGGGCCAAGGTCAGGAAGCTGGCATCCGCTTCCCGCAATTGACGGATCAGTTCCCTTGACTGCTTTCTGGCCTGATCACGCAGTTCGTCATCATCCGGCGGTGCCGGGAGCAGGATGTGGGAAACCTCATGCTGGTCAGGGGTGCGCAGTTTGTCGCGATTGGCCTCGAACCACTGCCGGCAATCCGCCTCGGTGGGCTCCGGCCGGTCCACGTTGCGATCCAGCAGTTCCCGGATCATGGCCTCCTCGCGGGTCTCGCCCCCCTCCGGCGTAATGTCGTTCAGACCCTGTCGCTCGGCCTCGTCCAGCAACAGCTCCCGCACCACGAGCGCCGTCGCCGCGTTACGCCGCGCCGTTCGCAGATTGGCCGCCGGGTGGTACTGCACTTCCCGGTTGATGCTGTCTTCACTGATCACCCGGCCATTGACGAGAATATCCGCCGAACCGGCGCGGGGGTCATGCATTTGGATTGTCATTTCGGAAAAACCTCCGGTAATTCAGCGTGCCGTAGGAGCGAATTCATTCGCGATATTCACGATGCGATGCCGTACGGTTTCCCATTAGTCATCGCTGGGGCAATCGCGGATAAATCCGCTCCTACGCAGGTCGTTCGGGCTCAGCGAGCCCGAACGACCTGATAGGCCCGGCGAACATAGGCCACCGGCCAGCTCCAGATATGTACCAGACGACTGAAGGGGAAGGCGGTGAACATGATCATGCCCAGGAACATGTGCAGCTTGTAGATCCAGTGAACATCCACCACATACTCCCAGGCACCGGCCTGGAAGGTGACGATGGACTGGGCCCAGGCGCCGAGCTGAACCATGACATAGCCATCGGGATGATCCACGGACACGGCAATGGTGGCCAGGCCGGTCAGCAGCTGCAGGTAGAGCAGCACCAGAATGAAGGTATCCGCCGGCGCGCTGTTGGCACGCACCCGTTCATTGAACAGTCGCCGCCAGACCAGGATGGTCATGCCGAACAGGCAGAGGGTGCCGAAGATGCCGCCAGCCCAGATGGCGATCTGCTGCTTGGCCGCGGTGGTGATGCCGATGGCCTGGTAGACCTCCGGCGGTGTCAGCAGCCCGAACAGATGGCCGAAGAAGAGCAGAAGGATGCCCACATGAAACATCACGCTGCCCCAGCGGAAGGCCCGGGTGTTGTTCAGGGTCTGGCTGGACATGGCCCGCCAGGTGTACTGACCCCGCTCGTAACGCAGCAGGGAGCCAAAGATGAAGATGGACCCGGCGATGTAGGGAAAGACGCCGAAGATCAACTGATTCCAATAGATTTCCATGATTGTCCTCCGACTGTCAGCCGCGTCCGGCCGGGTTGTGGGATGCCTTGCCGGGTTTCTCCATCCACTGGATGGGGATCTCCTGCTTCTGCCCGGTATCCTGACTGACCGGGCAGCCGCCACCTTCGGCCGGGTTGTTGTTGGCCATGAAGGTCACCTGCTCTTCTTCCCAGATCTCATCCATTCTGGTGATGGTTTCATCCGGGCCTTCGGTGGCTGCCTGCTTGCGCATGGCGCCGGCTTCAGCGGGTTCGCCTCCGATCTCCACCAGGGCCTCGAACAGTTCGGCATGGGTCGAGCCCTTCTCGCGCAGGCGAGCGCCCAGAAGGACGATCACCGCCATGGCGTCGTTGAGCATGGCGTGGATTTCCTCTTCCGGCCGGGTGGAGAGAAACTCCAGCAGCAGGGGCAGGTAATCCGGCAGTTCCCGGGCATCCAGCTCCAGGCCGGCTTCACGGTAATAGTTGATCAGCTCCACCATGGCCTGGCCCCGGTCACGGGATTCACCATGCACATGCTCGAAGAGATGCAGGGAGAGATGACGGCCGCGGTCGAACAGGGCCACATAATCTTCCTGCAGTTTCATCAGTGGTGTGGACTCGAGCTGCTCGATGAAGGCCGTTACCGCCTCCCTCCGCCGGGGGGAGAGGCGGCCTTCCTGCGCCAGTGCCTGGCGCATGTCCGCGCCGGCCTCCACCAATTCGGCGGTGGGGTAGGCCATGAGTCTTGAAAGGATTCGCAATGTAATCATCAGGCCTTCTCCCGGTCTGCCTTGATGGGGAAGAACTTGCGCTGTGCCAGCGGCTTGCCGCCGAACACGTCCGGATCACTGGAGCCGGCATCACAACCGCCACCGAAGCTGAAGCCGCAGCCACCCCGCTCGCTGATGCCGTCGTAGATGGACTCGGAGTTCTCACGCTGGTTGGTGGGGATCACGAAGCGATCCTCGTAGTCGGCAATGGCCATGTAGCGGTACATGTCCTCCACCGTCTCCACGTCCAGACTGACTCGCTCCAGGACTTCCGGCTTTTCCACGCCGTCCACGTGGCGGGCCCGCATGAAGGCGCGCATGGCCAGCATGCGCTCCATGGCCAGCACCACCGGCTCTTCCTCGCCGGCCGTGAGCATGTTGGCGAGATAGCGAACCGGAATACGCAGGGCGTCCACATCTGGAATCTCGCCGTTGAAGCCGATCTTGCCGGCATCCGCCGCCGACTGGATGGGCGACAGAGGCGGGCAGTACCAGACCATGGGCAGGGTGCGGTACTCCGGATGCAGGGGAAAGGCCACCTTCCAGTCCATGGCCATCTTGTAGACCGGTGATTGCTGGGCCGCTTCGATCCAGTTGTCCGGAATTCCCTGCTTGCGGGCCTCGGCGATGATCTCCGGATCATTGGGATCCAGGAAGACATCCAGCTGGGCTTCGTAAAGATCCTGTTCATTGGGCACGCTGGCCGCTTCCTCGATGCGGTCGGCATCGTAGAGCAGCACACCCAGATAGCGGATCCGGCCAACGCAGGTTTCGGAGCAGACGGTGGGCTCGCCCACCTCGATGCGCGGGTAGCAGAAGATACACTTCTCGGATTTGCCGGTTTTCCAGTTGTAGTAGATCTTCTTGTAGGGGCAGCCGGAGACGCACATGCGCCAGCCGCGGCACTTCTCCTGGTCGATCAGGACAATGCCGTCCTCTTCCCGCTTGTAGATCGCACCCGAGGGGCAGGAAGCCACGCAGGTGGGGTTGAGGCAGTGCTCACAGAGACGGGGCAGATACATCATGAAGGTGTTCTCGAACTGCCCGTAGATTTCCTTCTGTACGCCCTCGAAGTTGTAGTCCCTGGATCGGTGCTCGAACTCCGTGCCCAGGATTTCCTCCCAGTTGGGGCCCCACTCGATCTTCTCCATGCGCTTGCCGGTGAGGGCGGAACGCGGCCGGGCCGTGGGCATGGTCTTGGTATCCGGCGCGTTCTGCAGGAAGCCGTAGTCGTAGTCCCAGGGCTCGTAGTAATCATCAATACCCGGCATGTCCGGATTGGCGAAAATGTTCGCCAGAATCCGCCAGCGCCCGCCGATCTTGGGCTGGATGCTGCCATTGGATTTGCGAACCCAGCCACCGTTCCAGCGATCCTGGTTTTCCCATTCCTTGGGATAACCGATGCCGGGCTTGGTTTCCACGTTGTTGAACCAGGCGTATTCCATGCCCTCACGGGAGGTCCACACGTTCTTGCAGGTTACCGAACAGGTGTGGCAACCGATGCACTTGTCCAGATTCAGAACCTTGCCGATTTGCGCTCGAATTCTCATTTGGCAGCCTCCACATACATGGCGTCACCGACATCGTCGTTGTCCATCCAGTCCACCTTGTCCATCTTGCGGACGATGATGAACTCGTCACGGTTGGCGCCGACGGTTCCGTGGTAATTGAAGAAATAACTCTGCTGGGCGTAGCCCCCGATCATGTGGGTGGGCTTGAGCACCGCGCGCGTAACGGAGTTGTGAATGCCGCCTCGCATGCCGGTGATCTCCGACCCGGGGGTATTCACGATCTTTTCCTGCGCGTGATACATCATGGACATGCCTTCCGGTACCCGCTGGCTCACCACCGCGCGGGCGGTGATGGCACCGTTGATATTGAAGGCCTCGATCCAGTCGTTGTCCTTGATGTCCGCCTTGGCCGCATCCACCTCGCTTATCCAGATGATGGGGCCGCCGCGTGACAGGGTCAGCATGAGCAGGTTGTCGGTGTAGGTGCTGTGAATACCCCACTTCTGGTGAGGCGTGATGAAGTTCAGCACCACTTCCTTGTTGCCGTTGGAGCGCTTGCCCTCCATGGCATCGGTGGTCTTGAGATCCACCGGTGGCTTGTACACGCAAAGCTGTTCACCGAAGGCCCGCATCCAGAGGTGATCCTGATAGAACTGTTGGCGGCCGGTGAGGGTGCGCCAGGGGATCAGCTCGTTCACATTGGTCCAGCCGGCGTTGTAGCTCACTTTCTCCGATTCGATCCCGGACCAGGTGGGCGAGGTGAAGATCTTGCGTGGCTGGGCCTTGAGATCGTTGAAGCGGATCTTTTCGGCGGCATGACCGGCCACCAGGTGGGTGTGCTCGCGCCCGGTCTTTTCGGACAGGGACTGCCAGGACTTCATGGCCACCTTGCCGTTGGTCTCCGGGGCCAGCATGAGAATCATCTCCGCGGCGTGGACGGCTGTCTCGATCTTTGGCTGCCCCTTGGCGGAGCCCTTGTTCTGAACGCCGTTGAGGTCGCGCAGGGCTTGTACTTCCTCACTGGTATCCCACTGCATGCCCTTGCCGTTGTTGCCGGCCTTTTCCATCAGCGGTCCCAGGGCCGTGAATCGCTCATAGGTGGCGGGGTAATCCCGCTCCACCGGCACGATGTTGGGCATGGTCTTGCCCGGGATGGGCTCACATTCACCCTTCTTCCAGTCCTTCACGTCCAGAGCCTGGGCCAGCTCGGCCGGGGAGTCATGCAGCAGGGGCAGGGTCACCACATCGGTCTCGGTTCCCAGGTGACCGGGAACCAGTTCCGAGAAGCGCCTGGCGATGCCCTTGTAGATGTCCCAGTCGGAGCGCGATTCCCAGGCCGGATCCACGGCCGCGGTAAGCGGGTGGATGAAGGGATGCATGTCGGAGGTGTTGAGATCGTCCTTCTCGTACCAGGTGGCCGTGGGCAGGACGATGTCCGAATACATGCAGGTGGTGGACATGCGGAAGTCCAGGGTGGTCAGCAGGTCCAGCTTGCCGGTGGCGGCTTCGCGCCACTTCACTTCCTGGGGATGCTTGTCCGTCTCCTCGCCCAGATCCTTGTTCTGCAGGCCGTTCTCGGTGCCCAGCAGGTACTTGAGGAAGTACTCGTGGCCCTTGCCGGAAGATCCCAGCAGGTTGGAACGCCAGACGAACATGTTGCGCGGGAAGTTGGCCGGGTTGTCCGGGTCTTCACAGGCGAAGCCCAGATCGCCGGATTTCAATTGTTCAACCACATAGTCCTTGGGCTCCTGGCCGGCGGCCTTGGCGGCCTTGCCGATCTCCAGGGGGTTGCGGCTGAGCTGGGGCGCGGACGGCAGCCAGCCCATGCGCTCGGCGCGTACGTTGAAATCAATTATGTGGCCCTGGAAGTCGGCCGCCTTGGCCAGCGGCGAGAGCACTTCACCGATCTCCAGCTTCTCATGCCGCCACTGACTGGTGTGGTTGTAGAAGAAGGAAGTGGAGTTCATGTGCCGTGGCGGACGGTTCCAGTCCAGGGCAAAGGCCAGCGGTGTCCAGCCCGGCTGCGGGCGCAGTTTTTCCTGCCCCACATAATGGGCCCAGCCACCGCCGGAGACACCGATGCAGCCGCACATCATCAGCATCTTGATGACGCCGCGGTAGTTCATGTCCATGTGGTACCAGTGGTTCATGGCGGCACCAATGATGATCATGGACTTGCCCCTGGTCTTGTGGGCATTCTCGGCGAATTGCTGGGCCACGGCGATGACTTTCTCCCGGGGCACGCCGGTAATGGCTTCCTGCCAGGCCGGGGTGTAGGGAATGTCATCATCGTAGCTGGCGGCCACATTGCCACCGCCGAGGCCCCGGTCGATGCCGTAGTTGGCGACCATCAGGTCGAAGACCGTGGCCACGCTGACTTCGCTGCCGTCAGCCAGCTTGACCTTGCGGGCGGGTACATTGCGAAGCTGGATGGGGTCATGCTCGGTGTGGCTCCAGTGGGCGTTGCCGCCACCCCCGAAGTAGGGAAAGGCCACGGTGACCACCTCGTCCCTGCTGTCGATTTCACTCAGCTGCGGCCGAATTTCCTTGCCATCGGCATCCAGGGTCTCCAGGTTCCAGCGGCGGTCTTCCTCACCCCAGCGGAAGCCGATGGAGCCACGGGGCACCACGATGTTGCCGGTCTTTTCGTCGCGGACCAGTGTCTTCCACTCGGGGTTGTTTTCCTGACCCATGTTGCTGTCGAGATCCGAGGCGCGCAGATAGCGGCCCGGCACCACGCGACCGTCCTGCTCGTCCAGCATGACCAGGCCGGGCAGGTCGGTGTACCTGCGCACATAGTCGTCGAAGTACTCGCTCTTGCCGTCCACATGCCATTCCCTGAGGATCACATGCCCCATGGCCATGGCCAGGGCGGAGTCAGTGCCCTGCTTCGGGTTGAGCCAGATGTCACCGAACTTGGAGGCCTCGGAGTAGTCCGGAGTCACCGTCACCGTCTTGGTGCCGCGATAGCGGGCCTCGGTCATATAGTGGGCATCTGGCGTGCGGGTCTGTGGCACGTTGGAGCCCCACATCATGAGGAAGGTGGAATTGAACCAGTCGGCGGACTCGGGCACGTCGGTCTGCTCACCCCAGGTCTGGGGCGAGGCCGGCGGCAGGTCGCAGTACCAGTCATAAAAGCTCATGCAGGTGCCGCCGATCAGAGACAGATAACGGGTGCCGGCGGCGTAGCTCACCATGGACATGGCGGGAATGGGGGAGAAGCCAATGATCCGGTCCGGGCCGAACTGCTTGGCGGTATAGACATTGGCCGCCGCAATGATCTCGTTGACTTCGTTCCAGTCGGCGCGCAGGAAACCACCCAGGCCGCGCCGGGACTTGTAGCTTCTCGCTTTCTCCGGGTCTTCCACGATGGACTGCCAGGCATTCACGGGGTCACTGTGACTCTGCTTTGCTTCCCGCCACAGCTCCAGCAGGCGGCGGCGGATCATGGGGTACTTCACCCGGTTGGCACTGTAGATGTACCAGGAATAACTGGCACCACGGGCACAACCGCGCGGCTCGTGGTTGGGCAGGCCCGGGCGGGTGCGTGGGTAGTCGGTCTGCTGGGTTTCCCAGGTCACCAGCCCGTTCTTGACGTAGATCTTCCAGGAGCAGGAACCGGTGCAGTTCACTCCGTGGGTGGAGCGCACGATGCGGTCATGCTGCCAGCGGGCCCGGTAGCTGTCTTCCCAGCGCCGGTTCTCGTCGGTCTTGACGCCATGGTCTTCGGAAAAGGTTTCCTTTTCCCTTCTGAAAAAGGTCAGATTGTCGAGAAAGTGACTCATGCTTTGACTCCTTGCAGGCCGGTTTGCCCGTCAGGCGCGACTCTGGTTTTCAACATTGATTGACTCATCTCATGGTTTCCCGGATTCACGGATTACGGATTCTTGATGTAGGCGTTTTTACGTAGATAGAACCACCAGTTCACCACCAGGCAGATGGCATAGAAGGCGGCGAAGGCATACATGGCAATTTCGGGACTGCCGGCCTGTATCTGCTCTCCCATGACGCGGGGCGCGATGAAGGCGCCATAAGCCGCCACGGCGGAAGTCCAGCCCAGCACGGGGCCCTTCAGCTCCTGGCTGAATACCACGCCGATGGTGCGGAAGGTGGATCCGTTACCGATGCCGCAGGCGGCGAAGATCACGAGGAAGAGTATGAGGAAGGCCGGGAAGTAGTCCTGGGGTGCTTCGGCAGCGTAGGCCAGCATCATTACATAGCCCACGGCGACGGAGGCAAGCACCATGACCACGGAAATCACCTGGGTCACGATGGAGCCGCCCACCTTGTCGGAAAGCCAGCCACCGATAGGCCGGATCAATGCGCCGATGAAGGGGCCGATCCAGGCGAATGTGAGGGCACTGGGGCCATCGGGGTTCGCCACCCGCTCCACGGAGCCATCGGCCTGAACCTGATTCATGTAGCCGAAAATGACCTCGATGGAGAGCGGCAGTGCTGCCGAGAAGCCAATGAAGGAACCGAAGGTCAGGATGTAAAGCACGGTCATGGACCAGGTGTGCTTGTCCTTGAAGATCGTGAACTGTCGTTTGATACCGGGCCGGATGACCTCACCTGGAAGGATGCGAAGAAACCCCAGGGTAAGCACAATGATCAAGGGCAGGGCCAGCCACATGTTGAGTACGCCCAGACCCACCGGTGCGGGAAGGAAGAGGTAGAGGCCAATGGCGGCAGTCAGAAAGCCCACACCATAAAGACCGACCAGCGTGCCAAAGGCCCGCAGGGGATGGCCTGGATTTGGCGTCACCGTTCTGAGGTTGTTCATGCCGAACCAGGCAAAGATACAGGCTGGAATCAGAAGCAGCGCCCAGACCAGGGGGGCATTCTGAATCCATGTCTCCGTACCGGCCTCAATTCGTCCAATGAGCGTTCCACTCGCCCGTTCCAGAATCATGGGATCACCGGACAGGAACCAGAAGACCGGCGCTATCATCACCAGCGGGATCAGGATCTGCATGGTGGTGACACCGAAATTACCCAGGCCTGCGTTCAGGCCCAGGGCCAGACCCTGCTGGCGCTTGGGAAAGAAGTTGGAGATGTTGCTCATGGACGCGGCAAAGTTGCCACCGCCGATACCCGAGAGGAAGGCGTAGAGCTGAAACACCCATAGTGGGGTATCCGGATTCTGCAATGAGATCCAGGCCCCCACGCAGGGAATGATCATTAGCGCCGTGGTAAAGAAGATGGTGTTGCGGCCGCCGGCAATCCGGATCATGAACGAGGCGGGTATCCGCAGGGTGGCCCCGGTCAGACCGGCAATGGCGGCCAGCGTGAACAGCTGGGCCTCACTGAAGGGAAAACCCAGATTCAGCATCTGGACCGCTATCATGCCCCACATCATCCATACGGCAAAAGCCAGCAGCAGATTGGGGATGGATATCCAGAGGTTGCGGTTGGCAATGCGCTTGCCTTCGGACTCCCAAAGCGTAGTGTCTTCGGGATCCCAGCGGTCAATGTCCTGATTGTTCTTCACAATGCCATCTCCTGCGTTTGTGGATCGACGAACCTCGCAAGACCCGCCGTCATTTCGATTATCGATGGTTTACTGTTCGGGTTCCGTCATACGCACACTCGGCTGGTGGTAGCGGTCCCGGGTAAGAATCGGTACGCGACGCTCTGTCCACCACATCCAGATGACGGATACCCCGGTGAAGCCGAAGCAGAGCATCCAGATGGTGGTGGTGACGCCGGTGAGGTCGATCAGGGCACCGAACATGATCGGCAGCATAAAGCCGCCAATACCGCCGGCCAGACCCACCATGCCGGAGACGAGCCCGAGATTCCTGTCATAATCGTCGGACAGATACTTGAAGACCGATGCCTTGCCCAGGCCCCAGGCGATACCGACAATGAACAGCAGCACCGTGAACAGCCACATGGGCAGACCGAAGGAGAATTCGATGGCACCGCCATCCCGGGTATGGATCGCATACTCGGTATGCGGATAGGACATGAAGAAGAAACAGATCAGGCTCGACCACATGCACCACCAGGTGACGTTGTGGGCGCCAAACTTGTCCGACAGCCAGCCACCGAAGGCGCGGATGACGCCTGACGGCAGCACGAAGATGGTGGCGATCAGGGCGGCCAGCTGAATGCCCACGCCATATTCCATCATGTAGTAGCGGGTGAGATAGAGAGAGACGCCCACATAGCCGCCGAAGACCACCGAGTAGTACTGGCAGTACTTCCAGACCTTGGGGTCATTGAGAACCTTGAATTGTTCCCTGAGGCTGACCGAACTCGGGTTCTTGTGCTCCGGGTTGGAGTAGGTGAAGAACCAGAAGAGAATTGCCGTGATCAACATGATAGCGGCGTAGATATTGGCCACATGTTGCCAGCTCAGAACCACGATGACCGTGGGCGCAACGTATTTGGTGACCGCCGCACCGGCGTTGCCGGCACCGAAGATGCCCATGGCCGTTCCCTGCTGCTTGCGCGGGAACCACTTGGCGGTGTAGCTGATGCCCACTGAAAAGGAGCCACCGGCGAGGCCCACGAAGGCGCCAAGGACCAGAAGCTGCCAGTATTCGGTGGCGAACTGCACCAGCCAGATGGCTGGCACCGTGGTCAGCATGAGAATGAAGAACACCGGCCGGCCGCCAAACCTGTCCGTCCAGGCGCCCAGGGGAAGGCGTACCAGAGAGCCGATCAGGATGGGCACGGCCGTGAGAATCCCGAACTGGGTTTCATTCAGGCCCAGTTCATCGGCAATGGGCACACCTATCTCACCGAACATGGTCCAGACCATGAAGCAGATGGTGAAGGCAATGGTGTTGGCGCTGAGAACGGAATACTGCTTGAAGCGGGCCGAGGCCATCGGTGGATCTCCCCTTGGTTGATCATGCACAGGTGCAGCTTAAGGAAGGCGCATAGGCCCAGCCTTGACCTGTATCAAAAATGTACAAGCTTTGATACAGGTCATTACAAGCATTAACCTAGATCAAATTTTTACGCAGGGAAGATCGGTCGAACGTTGATTCAAGCACGCTTGACCCAGATCAAGCGGAAGGCGGTCACAAGGCGCGGCGGTGGGAAATGCCGGTCACCTGATCGGGGAGGAGGAGAGCCGGTAATTCAGGTGAGATCGTCGTAGGCGCAGAATGCGCGCAGTGCCGGGATATCGCTGAGCTCGATCTTGCGGCCACGCGACTTTACGCCACTGTCGCTCAGCCGTGAGAAAGCCCGGGACAGGTTTTCCGGCGTCATGCCCAGGCGACGAGCGAGCATTCCACGCTGTTCTTCCAGTTCGATCTCTGCGTGGTCGCTATGGGTGTCCGCAAGGCTGAGCAGGTAGGAACCGAGGCGCTGGGGTGCCGACCGCAGCTTGAGATCCTTGACCTGTCTAATGAGCAACCGCCAATGACGGGACAATTCCCGGCTGCAGGCAAGACTCAGGGCGCCGTTGCTGCTGATCTCCTCGCGAAAACGCTGGGCGGGAATCATGAGAATCCGGGAGTCGTCCACAGTGCGGGCCGACATCAGGAAAGGCAGTTGCAGGATCACGGCCGGCATGATGAATACATCACCGGCCTGAAAGAACTCCACCACGGTCTCGTCCTTGCCATCGGAACTGCCGATCAGGGCCACACGACCTTCGAGAACCAGGTGAAGGAATTTCGCATCCTCTCCCTGTCGAAACAGAGTGGTTCCCGCCGGCATGTCCAGTTCGAAGGCGTCTTCGAGCACCGCCTGGCGTGTCTTGTCCCCAATCGGCCCGAAAACCTCGTGGCCTTTCAGCATGTCATGGTCACGATCCTGCATCGTTGAAGGTTTCCTGGGTCGTACCTGCAGACAAGGAGCGAGCGGCTTCCGCCATGCGTTCATAAAGGGCGTCCGCCTCATTCGGGTCAAAATCCGCCCGGTAACGCTTTTTGACGCCGAAATCGGAGAGTACCACATGGTGGCTGGCTGTCACCCCGCGCTCTGACAGGCAGGCCTTCACGCAGGCCAGCTGGCAGCCGTCCAGGGCGAGGATCGGCCGGCGGGATTGGGCCGTTCGCACCAGTTTCTTCACGTTCCCGCCCACACCGGCAATGCATGACATCTCTGCTTCATCCTGGCGGTCAAGGCGAACGGCGAGCTCATTGGCCAACTGGGCCGCACTGGAGCAGCCGGAGCAGGAGTAGACAATGGGCTTGTCCGGACGTCGGCTCATGAGGCCTCCCGTTCCTTCATGGATTCAAGCATGCGGTCAAGCCCCACCTGTACCTGCCGTCGTGCGGCATCGTTCATCAGTCGTTCGAGACGGGGGAATACCTCCCGCTCTTCGCGGCGGATGTGGTCGTTGAGCACGTGACCGATGGCCGAGAGTCGCGCGCGATCCTGTCGCCGTGGGTCTTCCAGTGCCTTCTGCATGGCCCGGTGTTCCCGCTCCAGCTCGCTGACCAGTTCATGATCGCCATTGTCGCGCAGTATGGGAAACAGGAGTTGCTCCTCGGCACGGAAGTGTACCGCCATTTCCGTGTACCAGATCCGTGACAGTTTGCGCCAGGCCTCGGAAACATCCTTCTCGCTGCCATCGGCAGCGGCACGCCGAGCGTCCCGCGCCAGTTTCAGGGCAACATTGTGCTCCCGGGACAGGGGCTGCAGTTCGGCACTCCGCTTCATGGGGTACTCCGTTCATTCTGGCCGGCACTCCGGCCGGCTGTGAGAATAGGCTGGTAGATGGCTTCGATCAGCTCGCCGTCGATACCGCTGGAACGGGCAAGCCGAAGCAGCTGTTGCAGGATTTCAGACTCCCGCTCCGGTGAGTGGGGGGGGAGACCGGCCAGTTGCTTGCAGGCCTGGGCCTTGCGTGCGAGTGCAAGGCGTTCCACCAGCAGGTTGAGCAGTTGTTCATCAAGCCGGTCGATCTGTGTCCGAATGTGGTTCAGATCCGTCTCTCTCATGACATGCCCCTGATCCTTGCAAGGGATCCTCGCAAGGGATCCGATTCACGCCCGGATGCTACTGCGTCGGGCTTTTCGAGGTACTTGATGCCGGTCAAGGAAGGCGAAGGCGTTGCCGTGCATGCTCTGGCGTCTGATGTCACCCGGAGAACGCCGTCATGCCAACCGCCTGGCTACTGAGCCTCGTGAAGATGCCCCTGAATCTGACCCCGGTTCGTATGCAGGCATTGGCCATGGAGCCGTTGCTGGAGCGGGTATTTCGTGAACGCATGGCGGACGGTGATCTGGACTTTCTTCGGGGCGAGGTAATCGAGATTGCCATCACGGACCTCGCTCTGCACTGGTTCATCACTCTGGAGGAAGGCCGACTGCGCCTGATCTCGAGAGGCAAGCCGGCAGTCACTGTCGCTGGAGGCGTACGCGAGTTCCTGCTGTTGGCCAGTCGTCGTGAAGATCCGGATACCCTGTTCTTCGAGCGCCGGTTGACGGTTGAGGGTGACACCGAACTTGGCCTGCTGGTGAAGAATCTGCTCGACGGCATCGAGCTTGATGAGCTCCCGCTTCCCCTGCGTCGTGCCGTGGATCTGGGCGCTTCCTGGGTTGCTGCTTCCTCAAGGTGATGCCCGATTCATCATTTTCACCGGCAGGAGGCGGTTGATGTCGTTTCCAGCAAACCGGGTTCTCCACGCCAGTAACCATCAGCCGACGGGGCGATGAGCCAGTCATCCTCCAGTGTCATGGGGGCGTCGCCATCAATGGCCTGCCTCCAGCGGCTTGTGATCTTGTCCATGTCCCGGGATTGAGGGCTGAGGCGGACGCGGTCCACGCCCATGCGATTCATTTCCGGCAGATGGCCGATCAGGTTCATGCAGTGATGGGATTGGGTCTGAATGCCGTTGATCACCAGAAAGTCTTCATCTTCCTGGGTGGTCATGGCCAGGCCATCCGGGTACTCCATGCAGACGAAACCACAGTCGTCCTTGGGCCGGTCATGGGCGCGGGCCGCGAAGCAACGGGCCGACCAGGCCAGGGGCATGCGTCCGAAGGCGAACACCTCCGTTTCGATGCCGATATCCTCACCGAGGATTTCAGCCAACTGGCTGGCAGGCATCTCCAGCGGCGGCACCCAGCCAAACATGCCCGCTTTTCTCAGTACCTGGATTGCGGCTCGGTTGTAGAGGTTCAGACCGCTGCCGCCCACGAATGGCAGGCCCTTGTCCTCCGCCACTGAAACGGCCGAATAGTCATTGGCCTCGATGTGCAGGCCACGATCACAGAGCCGCTTCAAGGCCCCGGCTTCCGAACGGGCTTCGATCAGGGTCAGGGAGGAAAGCAGTACTTCCTTGCCGGCATCAATCAATTCAGCACCAATCTCCAGCCAGTCGTCCACCCGCAATTCCCGACGCTTGGAACAAACGGTCTCCCCGAGATAGACCCGATCCACCGGCCAGTGCCTGACCCGGTGATAGAAATCCAGTGTCTCCTGGCGCGGCCAGAAGTATAGGATCGGGCCCAGACTGATACGCATTACATTCTCCCCGGCAAAGTCGATGTCACATGGCCGAAACAGGGCAGCAAACTGTTGTCATTGCCACGTCCTGGCATAGGCGCCCAGAGTGGTCTGACTCCCTTCCGACAGGCGGGACAGTGTCTTCTGGCCTTCGGCTTCCGGCTTGAAACCCTCCGGATTGCGTTCCAGCGAGTCCAGCAGCTGGCGCCAGACACGAGCCACCGCCGCCACATACGCGGGGCTTCTCTGGCGACCTTCGATCTTCACTGCCGAGATGCCCATGGCCTTCAACTCCGGCAACAATTCCGCCGTATTCAGGCTGGTGGGTGTTTCCAGGGCATGATGAAGGCGCGCGCCAGTGAAGAACCGCCCCTTGCAGAGAGTGGGGTAACCGGCCCTTTCCTGTTTGCCGAAACGGTCGATCATCTTCCCGTTCAGCCGTGATTCCAGCACCTCGCCTTTGTCCTCCCAACGGACATGGGAAGCCGGTGAGCAGACCCCGGCGGTATTCGGCGATTGCCCCGTAACATAGGAAGAAAGCTGGCAGCGGCCTTCGGCCATGATGCAGAGGCTGCCGAAGGCAAACACCTCCAATTCCACCGGGCTGTCTTCGGCCAGAGCACGCACCTGCTGCACTGCCAGCACCCGTGGAAGGACGGCTCGTCGAATGCCGAAGTGGCGATGATGGAAAATCAGGGCTTCGCGTGTGGTGGCCGATGCCTGGACCGACAGGTGGCGAGTCAGGTCGGGATGTTTTTTCGCGGCGTAATCCAGGACACCCACATCCGCCAGGATCAGGGCGTCGGCACCCAGATCGGCAGCCTGATCCACGGCCGAGCGCCAGCGCCTGATGCCGTCCGCATGGGCATAGGTGTTAATGGCCATATACACCTTGCTGTTACGGGCATGGGCGTAGCGAACGGCTTCCCGTATGCGGTCCGGTGTAAAGTTGAGGCCGGCAAAGTGACGCGCATTGGTGGCATCCTTCAAGCCGAGATAAACCACGTCGGCACCTTCATCCACCGCAGCCTTGAGTGCAGGCAGGCTGCCCGCCGGACATACCAGGTCCATGACTCACTCCATCGCAAAGATTCACCGAAGCGTATGGCTTCCAGGCAATGCCATCCTTGATGGCCATCAAGGACAAAACCCCGCGTACCACCGACCGAATACGCGCCAGTCGTTAGCGAAGTTTTTGCCTTCTGCAATGAATGCACTAGACTCGTTCTTGTCACCCATTAAGGAGTCGATAATGACCAAGCTGATCAAAGAGGCGGAAAAGTCTTTCAACCAGGCGAGAAAGAACCTGGTCAAGACCGTCAGTCGTGAGTACAAGACGCTTGATCGTGAGATCAAGAAGCTTGCCCGTGAGGCGAAGAAGCGCCAGACGGCCATCAAGCGCGAGATGCGTGCGCGGGATCAGGCCAAGCGCAAAATTGATAAAGCCAATACCGTGGCCAATCGCAATGCCTTGCAGAAGGCGCAGGATGCCATCGAGGATTTGCGTCGCGAGCAGAAGCTGGCGCGCGCGGAAGCGGCCCGCCTGCGTGATCAGAAGGCCGAGGCGAAGATTTCCCTGACCCTGGGTGAGAAACTCGACAAGGCCATCGACAAGACCACGTCCGCCTTCGAGAAGGCCGTGGAGAAGGCGAAGAAGAAGGCCGCCCGCAAGAAGGGTAAAAAGAAAAAGGCGCGCAAGAAAACGGCGACACGGAAGGTGAGCAAGAAAAAGACCGGCAAGAAGAAAGTGGCGAAGAAAGTGGCCCGGAAAAAAGTGAGCCGGAAGAAGACGGCCCGCAAGAAAACGGCGCGAAAGAAGACGTCCGGCCGCGCCTGAGGCCTTTCATTGACCGCGAGGAGGACGCCGGGTTGAAGTACTGATCAACCCGGCGTTTCCTGTTTCCGGGGTCTTGGCTAGACTTCGTCGGCGCCGAACAGGCCAACCCGCAGATTCTTGGCCGTGTAGATTACTTCACCATCCACACTCATCTGGCCGTCTGCGATGGCCATTTTCAGGCCGCGGCGAATCACCCGGCGCATGTCGATGCGGTATTCCACCACCTTGGCATCCGGCATCACCTGGCCGGTGAACTTCACTTCGCCCACGCCCAGGGCGCGGCCGCGGCCCGGGTTGCCTTCCCAGACCAGGTAGAAGCCCACCAACTGCCACAGGGCATCCAGGCCCAGGCAGCCCGGCATCACGGGATCATCCTTGAAATGACACTGGAAGAACCAGAGGTCCGGATTGATGTTCAGCGTGGCCCGGATGATGCCCTTGCCGTATTCACCACCCTCGTCGCGAATCTCGTCGATACGGTCGAACATGAGCATGGGGGGCAGGGGCAGTCGGCCGTTGCCGGGGCCGAACATCTTGCCTTCGGCGCACTCGATGAGCTGGTCGTAATCAAGGCTGTTGGGTCGGTCTGTCATGGGTCTCGCTCGTGCTGGCTGTCAGGGCGGCCGGATGGCCGTCGGGCCGATTGGCCCGCAAAGCCGCGTATGTTCCCCAATCCCTGCCGCCGCGTCAATTTAAGGTGGGCACGGTCGCGACAGTCGGCGTGCCAGTATCCGCGTCGGGGTTGACCCCACGCCGACTCATACCTTGACCGAGGTCATGTTTCGCCGAGTCACTATCCCGGAGAATGCGCTCTGGCAGGTGGTGAGCCGCTGTCGACCGGATTGTCCAGGCTCTGGGCCAGGGTGAAGCCGTCCAGGTGCGACAGGAAGCCCTCCATGGCTTCGCCGAGCATGGATTTCAGGCGGCAGCGCCTGAGGAGAGGGCAGCGTGGTTCAAGGCAGTTGACCGGGCGCAGCGTGGGCTCGAGGTCGCGTACCACCTGACCAATGATGATGGCCTCGGGGGCACGGGCCAGCAACAGTCCGCCATGGCGGCCGCGGCTGCTTTGTACATAGCCCAGTCGGACCAGGCGCGCCACGATCTTGCGCAGATGATGCCAGGAGACGTCGAGTTCCCGGGCTGCCGCGCTGGCGGGAATTCGCTGCTCCGGATGCTCGCTGAGCAGCATCAGGAGACGCAGGGCAAAGTCGGTCTGTTTGGTGAGTTGCATGATGGACCTGCATGAGTGACGAAAAGGAGCCTGACATGAGTGCTGTCAAAATGAGCCTCGGCAAATCCGCAAACCGGGACGGGACATCATGGCCCGTGGTTCTGCAACAGCCGTTTCGACTGTTCTTTCTGGCCGCCGCCTGGTTTGCCGTACTGCACGCGGCCTGGTGGGGTGGCATGCTGGCCAGTGGCAGCATGGGTATCGAGGGTAATCCTTTCCTGTGGCATGGCTATCACATGGTCTTCGGTTTTGCCGTGGCCATCGTCATCGGCTTCCTGCTGACCGCCTCGGCCAACTGGACGGGGAGGCGGGTTTCTCCCCCGCTGCTGACGCTGACCCTGTTTCTGTGCTGGCTGGTGGCGCGTATGGCCGGTTTCTTTACCAGCCCGATCTCGCCGTTGCTGGCCCAGGTCTGCGATGCCCTGGCCCTCTGGGGAGCTACGGTCGCGCTCGCTTATGCACTCTTGAAATCGGACAACCGGCGCAATTACATGTTCATTGCGGTCTTGGCGGCACTGGCGTCAGCCGCCACCTTTTTCGTGTTCGCCGAGATCGGTCTGGTGGCCGATATCCGCTTCGGCCTGCTCCGGGTGGGCCTGGATCTCATGCTTCTGCTGATGATCCTGATGGGGCAGCGCATCATCCCCTTCTTTACCGACCGCCGACTGCCCACCCTCGCTGTGCGTCAGTCGCGCGCATTGATGGTTGCCGCGCCCCTGAGCGTACTCCTCGCTGTGCTTGCTTACCACCTTCAGCAGCCGATGCTGGCCATGAGCCTGATGCTGGTTTCCGCTGTCGTCCTCTGCATGCAGATGACCCTATGGCGCAGCTGGGGCAGCTGGCGCGAACCCATGCTGTGGATTCTCCACATCGGCTACCTGTGGCTGGTGGTTTCCCTGATCTTCCGTGCCGGCAGTCTCGGCTTTGGCTGGATGCCGTATTCCACCGCCGGCCATGCGGTTAGCGTGGGTGCCCTGGGTGCCCTGGGCCTGGGCATGCTGGCCCGGGTCTCCCTTGGCCATACCGGGCGTGAAATCCGCGCCAGCGGCTGGATGGTGCTGGCCTTCGTTCTGGTCACGGTCGCCGCCATTCTGCGCATGCTGACTGGCTTCCCCACCGGCCTGCCCATGCAGTGGCTGTTCGGCCTCTCGGCCCTGAGCTGGATCCTGGCCTGGCTGCTGTTCGCAGTGAGTTATTTGCCGGTGCTGCTCAGTCCCCGCGTGGACGGTCGTCCGGGTTAAAGCGGGGGGGGTACCCCCCCCCCTCGTAGTCGTAATCGTAATCGGAACTTCAGAGACGCAGGCAAAAGGCCGATTACGACTACGATTACGAGGGTTGGCGGCGCCGAAGGTTTTGGGGGGGGGGGTTATTTCACTTCAAAACCGTTCCAGTAAGGATCCTCGTCATCCACGAAAATCGTGTTATGCCCGATCACCCTGGCCCAGCCTTCCACGCTGGGGAGGATGGCGTCGTGATCACCCACGCGGGTTCGGCCCTCGATGCGGCCGCGGAAGAGGCTGCCGATGATGCTCTCGTGGACGAACTCCTCACCGTCATCCAGGCGGCCGCGGGCGGCCAGCTGGGCCATGCGCGCACTGGTTCCGGTGCCACAGGGAGAGCGGTCGATGGCGCGCTCGCCATAGAATACGGCGTTGCGGGCATGCGCCTCCCGGCTGCGGGGCATGTCGGTCCACATGGTGTGGGAAACGCCGCGTACCGTGGAATCGTCGGGATGGATGCATTCCACCGCTTCATGGGCGGCCTGACGCACCTTCGGTGACAGATTGAGAATATCGTCCGCGCTCATTCCCTCCATGCCGGGCCAGTTCGTCTGTGGTTCCACGATGGCGTAGAAATTGCCACCATAGGCAATGTCCACACTCAGCCGGCCAAGGCCCGGCACCTCGATTGCCACGTCCCGATGGGCCAGGAAGCTGGCCACATTGCGGATGCGCACACTGCTGACGCGACCATTCTCCATCCGGTATTCGGCCTTCACCTGACCGGCCGGAACATCCAATGTCACCTGACCGGGTGTTCCCGGTTGCAGCAGTCCGGCCTCAATGGCCGCCGTGACGGTGCCGATGGTGCCGTGACCGCACATGGGCAGACAGCCACTGGTCTCGATGAAGAGAATCGAGGCGTCGGCATTGTCCGAGCAGGGCGGCAGCAGCAGGGAGCCGGACATGACTGAATGCCCGCGGGGTTCGTACATGAGGGATTGGCGAATCCAGTCATGGCGGGCGAGAAAATCCTGTCGTTTCTCGCTCATGGTCTGTCCGTTCAGCACTGGATAACCACTGGTCACCAGGCGAACGGGGTTGCCACAGGTGTGGGCGTCGATGCAGAAAAAGGTGCCTTTTAGCATGGCCTCGGGTCGGTTTATGGTGTGGAAAGCGGTAGGATTACAGCTGTCGGCGAGACGGGCAAGCCGTTCTTCCGCTCTTCCCCAGGACATTCACGACAAGATCAATGACTGAATCCACAACAGACACCGATTTTCTCATTATCGGTGCCGGCATTGTCGGAGTAACGGCGGCCCACGAATTGCAGACGGCCGGTCGGCGGGTGCTGCTGATCGACCGGGATGCACCCGGCGCCGGCGCCTCCCAGGGCAATGCCGGCCATTTTGCCACCGAGCAGATCTTTCCCATCGCCGATGCCAGTATTCTCTGGAAGGTGCCAAGGCTGTTGCTGGATCCCCTGGGGCCGCTGGCCATCGACTGGCGCTATGCCCACCGCATCACGCCCTGGCTACTGCGTTTCCTCTGGAACATGCGCCCCGCCCAGGTGCGGCGAACCACCGAGGCCCTGGCCGCCCTCAGTGGTGGCAGCCTGGCCGCCTGGCAGGATCTTCTTGGTCGCAGCGGCGGACTGTCGCTGATTCGCAGCCGGGAATCCCTCACCGTTTTCGAGCACACGGCCACCGGGCGCCGCCTCGAACGGGATATGAAACAAATGCAGGCCCATGGTGTACCCGTTTCCGCCATCGGCGGTGACGAGGCTCGGGAGCGGGTGCCGGCCCTCAGCGACCGCGTGGTCGGGGCCCTGCATTTCACGGCCACGGGGCATGTGGCGGATCCGCTCAAGGTGCTGGAGCACGTCTGGGGCCATGCGCGCCAGGCCGGCGCGCAATTCCGCCGCGCCGAAGCCAGGCGGGTTCGGGTGTCCGACGACGGTGTGGTCGTCGCCACGGAGCAGGGCGATATTCACGCCGGGCAGGTCCTGATTGCCTGTGGTGCCCACTCCCGGCCCCTGGTGCGTGATGCGACGGGCGTGAAGGCGCCCCTGGATACCGAGCGTGGCTACCACCTCATGCTGCCGGCCGAGCAACAGCGCCTGCCCATGGCCATTGCCTCGGCCGAACGACGTTTCATCATGACCCCAATGGACGGCGGCCTTCGGCTGGCGGGCACCGTGGAGTTTGGCGGGCTGGAGCGGCCGGAGAACTGGCGCCGGGCCTGGGTGCTGCGCGAGCATGCCAATGCCCTGCTGCAGCCCGCACTGGACGACGCGCGTGCCCGGCCGTGGATGGGATTTCGCCCGACCCTGCCGGATTGCCTGCCGGTAATTGACCGCGTGGGGCCTGGGGGGCGTCTGTTGATGGCCTTCGGGCACCATCATCTGGGGCTGACACAGTCCGCCTTTACCGCCCGAATCCTGACTGCGCTGGCCAATGATCAGGAGCCACCGGTCTCCATTGAACCCTATCGTCTGCAACGTTTCGGGAGGACAGCATGGAACTGAAGGGCGTATTCACCCCCCTCGTGACCCCCTTTGACGCCGATGATGCCCTCCATACCGCGGCCCTGGATGCCCTGATCGAGGCCCAGATCGAGGCCGGGGTGGGTGGCCTGATCGCCTGTGGCACCACCGGCGAGTACTACACCCTGAACGAGACGGAGCGGGACAAGCTCATCCGGCGGGTGGTTCGTCAGGTGGACGGACGGGTGCCGGTGCTGGCCGGCATCAATGCCCTCAACACCGCCGAGGGCATTCGTCGAGCCGAGCAGGCCCGGGATCTGGGCTGTGATGGCCTGATGATGTCGCCACCGGCCTACAGCCTGCCGGAGCAGCACGAGATTCTGGCCCACTTCAAGGGCGTGGCGGCGGCCACGACCCTGCCCTTGGTGCTGTACGACTTTCCGGTGCGGGCCGGTGTCCAGATCGAGGTGGAAACCGTCCTTGCCCTGGCTGAAGTGGACACGATCGTCGGCATCAAGGAGAGCAGCGGTGATTTCAGTCGCCTGCTCGCCCTGCGGGATCAGGATCTTGGCGATTTCCAGCTCATCTGCGGCTGTGACGACCAGGCCGCGGATCACCTCTGGTGGGGTGCCGAGGCCTGGATCAGCGGCTCCGCCAATCTGCTGGCCGCCGAGCAGGTGGCCATGGTGGATGCCGCCCGCCAGCGGGACTTCGGTGCCGTGCGCGAGCAAATGCAGGCCATGCTGCCCCTCATTCGGCACATGGAGGGGGGTGGTTACAACCAGAAGGCGAAGCTCGGCGTGCGCCTTCGCCTGGGCATCGATGTGGGGGAGGTGCGCCAGCCGCTGCTCCCGCTCGACGGAAATCAAATCAAGGAATTTCAGTCACTTATAGAGTGTTTTGATAAGAGATAGTCTGTAGTGATTTTTTAGGAGTATTGGCCAAGCTCAGGAAATTATTGACTTTTTGCCATTTGCGGCTATTCTGGGGATGTCAGCCCAATAATTCCCAGATCAATCCGCTGTGGGTTAAGGAGTGAGGCATGAACCTGAACCAGTTCACCAACCGACTGCTGGAGCGCTTTTCCGGCCCCATTTCCCAGCAGGTATTCATCCGCATCCAGAGCGATCCGGTGCTCATGCGCGAGTACTTCGCCCTGGTCAAGGAGCACGGCGTGACCGAGGTCAACGGCTACATTGCCGACCGCATCCGCGAAAGCATGGAGACCCAGGCGGCTTAGCCGCCGGAGGCGGCAGGAGCAAGGAGCAAGGAGCAAGGAGCAAGGAGCAAGGAGCAAGGAGCAAGGAGCAAGGAGCAAGGAGCAAGGAGCAAGGAGCAAAACCCCGGGCTTCGGAATGGCACCGTGGGAGCGGCTTTAGCCGCGATGACAATCCTTCCCCTGGCACGCCACCCGCCAATCAAAAAAGCCCTGCCAACTGGCAGGGCTTTTTCGTAGCCACCAAGGAATTTTGCTCCTTGCTCCTTGCTCCTGGCGGCCTTTGGCCGCCTAGGCCGCCTTCTTCCGCCCCACATCCAGCATGCGCTGCAGGGAATCCCGGGCGCCGGCGATGACCTTTTCGGGAACGGTCACCTCGGGGGCCATGTTTTCCAGCGCGGCCAGGATCTTGGGCAGGGTGATGCGCTGCATGTGCGGGCAGAGATTGCAGGGGCGGATGAATTCCTTTTCCGGATGTTCCGAGGCCACGTTATCGCTCATGGAGCACTCGGTGATCATCACCACCTGTTTCGCGGGCGTTTCGTCCAGGTGCTTGATCATGTGGCCGGTGGACCCGACATAGTCCGCCGCCTTGAGCACGTCCTGCGGGCACTCCGGATGGGCGAGGACATAGACCCCCGGGTGCTGGCGGCGGTAGGTCTCGATCTCGGCGCCGGTGAAGCGCTCGTGCACCTCGCAGGAACCTTCGTAGAGGATGATCTCCACATCGGTCTGGGAGGCCACCCACTGGCCCAGGTACTTGTCCGGGGCAAAGATGACCCGATCCACGCCCAGGGATTCCACCACCTCCACGGCATTGGAGGAGGTGCAGCAGATATCGGCTTCCGCCTTCACCTCGGCCGAGGTGTTGACGTAGACCACCACCGGTACACCGGGGTAGCGCTCCTTGAGCAGGCGCACATCCGCACCGGTGATGCCTTCGGCCAGGGAACAGCCCGCGTCCATGTCCGGCAGCAGCACGGTCTTCTCCGGCGCCAGGATCTTGGAGGTCTCGGCCATGAAGTGCACGCCGCACTGCACGATCACATCGGCATCGACCCGGGCGGCGTCACGGGCCAGGCCCAGGGAGTCCCCGGTGATGTCGGCCACGCCGTAGAAAATGTCCGGTGTCTGGTAGTTGTGCGCCAGAATCACCGCCCCGCGTTCCTTCTTGAGCTCGTTGATGCGGGCCACATAGGGGGCATGCACCGCCCATTCCACTTCGGGAATGACGTGGCGTACCTTTTCGTACACCGGGCGCAGGCTTTCCAGCAGCGCCGGGGTCACTTCGGGCAGTGCCTGTCCTGAATGCTGAGTCATGTCGTTCTTCACCTTGCCTGAACTGTCCGGGACGCCATTTTACCTCAAGCGGAGGCTCGCCCGCCGCCCACGCCCGGCATTTTGTCCGCAAAGAATGCCGCTGGCGGTTTCCGGGTGCATTGATACGGATCAAGTCCCGGCGCCCCTGTGGACAGCGCGGTGACAGGCGGGTTCAGTGTCGGTCGACGATCATGCGGAGTTTTTCGGCGCGAGCGCCAAGGTCCGAGGCCAGGCGGGACAGGGATTCGGATTCGCTGGCATTGGATTGGGCAGTTTTGTCGATTTCCCGGGCGGCGGCTGAAATCTCGCCAATGCTCGTGCTTTGATCCTGCAGGGCGCGCGCGATCTCGCGGATCTGTTCCGAGACCTGCTCCACGTAACCGTTGCCTTCGTCGATGAGTTGCGTGGACTCATCGATGAGGTGGCGAATCCGTGCGGCGGATTCCGTGGTTCGGTCGGAGAGCTGTTTGACCTCCGCCGCCACCACGGCAAAGCCGCGGCCCTCGTGCCCGGCCCGGGCGGCTTCCACCGCCGCGTTCAGGGCGAGGAGGTTGGTCTGGAAGGCAATATCGTTGATCATGTCGACAATGGAGGTGATCTCCTGGGAGGATCGGCTGATCTCACGCATGGCGCCCACGGCGCTGTGGCGCTCGTCGTTTTCCCCCGTGGCGGTGTTGGCCGCGTGACGGGCGCGGTCCAGGTTGTCGCGGGTCATGTTTTCGATGCCTTCCAGGGTGGCGTTCATTTCCTCGATGGCGGCGGCCTCTTGCTGCGAGGCGCTGGAAAGGCTTTCGATCATGCCTCCCAGTGTGCGGGTGTTGTCACCCAGATCCCCCGCGGTTTCCCGGATGCCGCCGAGCATGTCACGCATGGCCTGCTTGTAGGCCGACACATGGTCGGTGACGTCTTCCTGGGCATTGTCAATGGCAATGCTGTCGCTCAACTCCAGCGTCTCGAGCATATCGATCATGAAACCGTCGGTGACCGCCTGGATATCCAGCAGCAACACCCGTTCGAGCAGTGCTCTGGCACGTCGCCGGAAGAACGGGCGATACCAGAAATCCCGGCGCAGTTGACGATCGATCAGTTCGAAGTGCAGGGAGTAGGAGCCCAGATAGAGTTTCATGGGCAGGCCAATATCATTGTGCAGCTGGCCGATTCGCAGGCGTTTCTCCATGTAGGCCATGTCGAAGCCGCCAGCGGCCGCGTGAGCGGTGATGTCCCGCAGATAGTCCGCCTGTGCGCTTTCCAGGTTGAGCCGGAGCTTGTCCAGCGACATCATTCGTTGCCCGGCGTAGTGCTCGAAGAAGCGCCGGGAAGCGGGGTGTGAAAACTGGAAATCGTAGAAGTGTCGGGCCATCAACGGGGCGCGCCGTGTCATCCAGGCATCCAGTCGTCCCAGAAATTGGACTTCCCCGTCCCCCAGCTTGAGGAATGACAGGCGTTCAGCGAGATTGTGGCCGTTCAGGCGCAGCTTTTCGGTTATTGCCATTGCGATGTTTCACGATCCCGGTTTCCGTTGTCTGACCTGTCCTATCGGCCGGCCAGCTAATTGCTTTAGATCATACTGAATAAAGCCGAAATCAAGTAGGGAATTAACATGGATCAATGAATGGATGGCAGGAAAGTGCGGATGAATGGGCTGTCGTGATGCGTCCCGGGGTTGTTTTCAATGATGCACCAGCACCGGGCAGGCCGCTTCATGGACCAGGCGGGTGGAGACGCTGCCCATCAGGATCGAACGGGTGGGGGAGAGGCCGCGACGGCCGACGATGAGCAATGTGTCGGGGTGCTGGCGGCAGTAATCGAGCAGCGCCTCGGCCGGGTCACCGTCCAGACTGACTTCTTCCGGGGCGAGAGAATCAAGGTCGAGGTGCTCGCGTACCCGATTGAACAGCTTGCGGCTACCGGCCGACATGGCCTCCTGCAGGGCGTCGGTGGGCATTCGTATTCGATCCTGGAAGCGCTCACTGAGGGCGTCCAGCTCGCTGAGCTCCTCCGGGTGCCCTTCAAAGACATGCAGGAGAACCAGGGGGTGGCCGCAGGCACGGGCCAGGGACGCCGCCATGGATGCGGCCGCCAGGGCATGCTCGGAGTGGTCCAGGGCGACGGCGATTCGGTCGACGCCGGGGTGCGGCCTTCGGCTCGTCATTGCGGTTTCCTCACGTATCCTGGGGATCATCCAGCCATTTGATTCAGATCATCTCAATTGGTCATGATACCAAGCTAGACTGAAATTCTCGGGCCGGGCAGAAATGACATGATGCCGGTCATGATTTACCAACAGGGAGTCTGACTCATGCAAGGTATTCGGCATGTGGCCGCGGCCATTCGTGATGATTTGCCCGAAGGCGGCGCCTTCGATCGTGCCACGGACATCGCCCGGCGTTCGGGCGCCCGTCTCAGTCTCTTCGTGTTCGCCTGGGACAAGGCCATGAGTCGCAATCCTTTCTTTCGCCGGGAAACCGTGGATCGGGCCATTGCCGACCATGTGGCGGAGCGGCGCGAGTGGCTGAACGAGCGTGCCGCTCCCCTCAAGGCGGAGGGTATTGCCGTGCACACGGAGGTCATATGGGCGGATTCCCTGTCCCGGGAGGTCATCAAGATGGCGCTGGCTCTTGAGCCGGATCTGGTGGTCAAGGATGCCGAGATGGGGCCGCGTGCCGGCTGGGCTCCGGCCGACTGGCGCCTGCTTCGCCATTGCCCGGCTCCGCTCATGCTGGTGCAGCCACGGCCGGCGCCGGGAATCACCCGTGTGCTGGCAGCGCTGGATCCCATGCATGCCTGGGGCAAGCCGGAAAGCCTGGACGGTACCATTCTGGAAGCAGCCCGGGCGGTGTCGGCGATCTACCAGGCCGAACTGCATGTGGGTCATGCCATGGAGCCGCTGCCGGCCCTGCTGGGCCAGCATATGAGCCAGGACGCGGGGCAGGGGAGTGAGTCGGTGGAAGCCGCCCGGCGGGAGTTTCTCACCACCCAGGCACAGGCGCTGGAGAAGGCCTGTGCCGAAGGCGAGGTGGACAGCAACCATGTTCACCAGAGAGAAGGCACCCCGGAAGTAGTGATCCCATCCATCGTGGAGGACATTCGGGCGGATCTGCTGGTACTCGGCACCGTGAACCGCAGTGGTCTCAAGCGGGCCGTCATCGGCAGTACCGCCGAGGCCATCCTCGACCGGGTGAAATGTGATGTGCTGGCCGTGAAGCCGGACGGATTTGTCAGTGACTACGAAAAACTCAAGGATGAGTAGCTGAAGACCCGCGGGCCGGGAAGCGATTGCCTGCACGCTCCCCGGCCCGATGCTGTCACGGGTTTCCGGCGTCTGACGCCGGTTTTTCCCGGCGCAGGCTGATTTCTCCCGCCTCGCTGACGGCCATGGCTCCTTGCTGTCGGAAGCGTTGCATGAAGCCGGGCCGCTCCACGTCGGGCAGAACCGTGATCTCCACCCAGCGATCACGGCCCTCGTCCTTGGCAATGTAGTTGGCCGCATCGGCCAGTTCGATCACTTCTTCCCAGTTGATGGCATCCGGGTATTCAGCCAGCGCCGGGTAGCAGGTCACACCGATCGAGCAACTGCATTCCAGTTCGCCCTGGTCCGTCATGAAACGGTGTGCCCGCACGGCCGCGATGATGCGTGCCGCACAGGCCGACGCCTTGTCGCGCTCGCTGTTGCGGGCGACGATCAGGAACTCCTCACCGCCCCAGCGAATGACGTAGTCCGAGTCACGCACCTGGCTGGCGAGGATTTCCGCAAACTGGCTCAGTACCTGATCCCCCACCCGGTGGCCGCAGACGTCATTGATGCGCTTGAAGTGATCCAGGTCGACCATGAGGAAGGTGATGTCCCGGTTGGGGAAGTCACTGGCACGGGTGTAGGCCCGCTCCACCTGGGCTACATCATGAGGTAGCTGGTTGCTGAGGTAGCGGCGGTTTCGCAGCCCGGTCAGCGGGTCGGTGACACTGGCCTGATGCAGCTGGCGGTTGAGCTCGTCCAGCTGGCGGGTGCGCTTGCGCACCATCTGTTCCAGCAGTGCCCGGCGCCGATGCAGCTGGCGCACACTGTAACGCCAGGCGCCGTAGGCAGCGAGCAGCATGACAACGCCCATGAGCAGGCGAAAGCCGACGGTTTCATGGAAACGGGGGGTCATGCGAATGCCCAGAATCGCCGTTTCATCCGATACCCGGCCACGCTCATTCAGGGCCTGCAATTCAAAACGGTATTCACCCGGCGGCAGATTGGTGTAGAAGGCGGTACGGCGATCACCCACCGCCTGCCAGTCGCTGTCGAAGCCGGTCAGCCGGTAGCGATAGCTCACGCCTTCGGGGTAGCGGAAATGGAGTCCGATGAAATCGATTTCCAGATCCCGGGCGTGTGGCGGCAAGGTTACTTCGCCATGACGGCTTAGCCCAAGGTCGTGGATCTCGCCACCGGAGCGAAGGGTGCGCAGACGGGGGCTGGGCGCTTCGGTCACGGACATGGCAGCGGCCAGGTTCAGGCTGAGTGCACCGTTCAGACTGGGGCACCAGAACAGTTTCAGTGACGGCTGGAAAAGTCCGGCCTGCCCGTGTCCACCATTGCACTGGGCCGGCTCCGGGTCGGTCAGGCGGCCGAAGAGGTCGGCCTCGAAGGTATCCCGTTCGTCCCGGTCGTATTCGTCGAACTGACTCAGGGGCAGACGTTGAATGCCTTCGTGGGTGGTTGTCCAGATGTAGTCATCCTCATCCAGAATCATGTAGGAACTGACCGTTGCTCTCAGGCCGTGCCCGTCCGGATAGATCCTTGCCTCATCGTTGACGAATCGGACCAGGGCACCCTGCAGCATGCCCCAGACGGTGCCATTCAGTTCGAACAGGGCCGAGGCGCTGTAGTCATCAAGACCACTGCCCTTGCCCATGGCCTCGAAACTGTCCACCCCACCCCGGAAGATGCCGGTGTCGGTGGCAACCCAGATGCGCCCTTCCTGATCCTCGAGAACATCACGTGTCCGCTGCTGGGTCAGGCCCTGATCATCGCGGATACGCTCCAGGTGCCCTGCCTGCCACCAGAACAGCCCTTCACGGGTCGCGATCCAGATGCGGCCATCACGATCCTCCGTGATGCCGAAGACGCCACCTCTCGGCAAATCCGCCGGTGTCGGCATGGGCTCGAGGCTGGGCCAGTGGTACCAGGCCAGCCCGCCGCGGGTGGCAATCCAGAAGCGGTTCGTGCGGTCGAGGAGAAACCCCATCACCATGCCGTGGGGCAGTTCGTCGGCGTCGGCAAACTGGCTCCATTGGCCATCCTGCATGCGAAAGGCACCAAACTCGTTGGTGCCGGCCCAGACTGCGCCGTCCGGATCCTCGAACAGACTCCAGATGATGTCGTCCACCAATCCGTCAAGCTCGCCATGCCGGCGGAAGGCGCCTGTCGAAAGGCGCACCACGCCACGGGCCTGGGTGCCGATCCAGAGATTGCCTTGTGAATCCTGCATCAGGTGTCGCAACCATTCCCGCTCGGTCAGGTCGCGGGTGCGGACATTGCGTGGCTGTTGGTCGGCGGGCGTTTGCCGGAACAGGCCGGACTCGGTGGCAATCCAGAGGCTGCCCGCGTCATCGACCAGCAGGCTTTCCAGTTCCCGGTCGGTCAATGCGCTCCATTCCCAGTCCAGGGGGTGATCCAGCGGTGCCCGTCTCAGTCCGTTGGACAGACCCTGATAGAGCTGCCCCTCGTGAACGAGCAGGGTGCGGACCTCCAGATCCCGGTCGGCGGCAGGGAAGGAGAACTGTCGCGATCGGTCTTCCTGCAGAACCCAGATTTCTCCGCGCCCGCCGACGATGACACGGCCATCGTCATTGGCAGTCACGCTGAACAGGGGCGACTGGATGGTGGGGTGGCGTTCAACGCGTTCCGGCGTCGCGAGGAACAGGCCGTTCTCACTGGCCAGCCAGACCCCGGAGCCGTCTCCCGTGGCGACCAGGCTGCGTATCGGTCCGGTCATGTCGTGACCTTCGGGGGCATCAAAGCGACCGTGCTCGAAAAGGCTCAGGCCCTGTTCGGTGGCCAGCCACAGGCGGCCGGAGGCATCTTCGTGCAGGGCGTTGATGTAGTCATGACTCAGCCCCGGGTGGTCTTCGGCACGGAAGCGATCAAAGCGGATGCCGTCGAAGCGGGCCAGGCCGTTCTGGGTCCCGATCCAGAGTGCACCGCTGCGGGATTCGATGACCACCTGTGCCGTGGTCTGGGGCATCCCCTCCGGGACAGCCCATCGCTGTTCCAGCAGCTGGTGTGGCGGGATTTCCGGTGGCAGCGCCGATGCCACTGCCGGGAACAGCAGGGCTGGCATGATCAGGGAAAGAAGAAAGGTGGCAGGCCGCGGGCTCGAACCCGAATGGCGGAATCCTGTCACGTTGATGGCCCCCCTCGAATGGCGTCGTCGGCAATTCCGGGCGTTCCGTCGCGGCTTTCAGGATTCCTTTCATTCAGCCCCGGCGGGGCTGTCTCCGGGATTGAGCATATCAGGCTTTGCCATCCCAGTGGGATGGCCGTGATAGAATGCCGCGCCACGCCGCAAGCGGAATCGAGCTATGTCCGAGAGCATCTACCGGATCATTTTCAACAATCAGGACAAGGTCTACGAGGTCTATGCGCGCTTCGTGGATCCCGCGCCCATGTTCGGTTTCGTGCAGATCGCCGGTTTTCTGTTCGGCGAGCGCACTTCGGTGGTGGTGGATCCCAGCGAAGAGAAATTGCGAGACGAATTCGAGGGCGTTGAGGCTACCCAGATCCCCATGCATTCGGTGATCCGCATCGACCAGGTGGAACGCCGCGGTGCGGCCCGCATCACCGAACGGGATGGCAGCAATGTCACCCCCTTCCCGGTCTACGGCCCGGGCGGGCAGATGGGGCCGGGCAGCGGAAAGTGAAGGGGCTGCGCTTTGCCTTTCTCGGCAGTGGCAGCAAGGGTAACGCCCTGTTGCTGGAAGCCGCCGGACAGCGCCTTCTGATTGACTGTGGCTTTTCCACCCGCGAAATCGCCCGGCGCATGGCCGCACTGGATCGTAGCCCGGAGGCCCTGGACGGGATTCTGGTCACCCATGAACACAGTGACCATGCCAGTGGCGTGGCTCGTCTGGCCCGGCGTTTCGGCTTGCCCGTCTACGCCACCCACGGAACCCGCGCGGCCATCAATGACGACAACGGTCTCGACTGGCGCCTGATTTCCGCCCACGAAGGTTTTGCCATCGGTGACCTGGCCATCACCCCGGTGGCCGTTCCCCATGATGCACGCGAGCCGGTTCAGTTCATTGTCGAAGACGGGCTTCGCCGTTTCGGGCTGCTCACGGATCTCGGCCATGTCACCCCTCATGTCATCCGCAAATACTCCGCCTGCCATGCCCTGGTGCTGGAAGCGAATCATGACCTGGGCATGCTGGCCACGGGGCCATATCCGCCGTCGCTCAAGCAGCGGGTCGGCGGCGACTTCGGCCACCTGAACAACCGCCAGTCCGCCGAATTCCTGGAACGGGCCGATACCGGCACCCTGGAGCGCCTGATTGCCGCCCACATCAGTGAAAAGAACAATGACGCGACCCTGGCTCGGGATACCCTGGCCGACGGCATCGGCTGGACCGCAAGCCGGGTCGAAGTCGCGGTTCAGGACAGTGCCTCGGACTGGTATGAGGTTTGAAAACAGGGAAACCACCGAAGACGCCGAAAACACCGAAAACGATTCATGGATTTCTTCGGTGATTTCGGTGTATTCGGTGGTTCCGCGGTTTCGCCCACTGGCCGGAAGTCGCCCCCTCCGGTAAAATTGCCACCTTTCTGCTCCCCCTCGTTTCCCGAAAGCCAGAGAACCCGACATGCAGCACTTCCCCGGCGGCAAGGCCCTTTCCGATTTCCGGTTGGAAAAACTCCTCCTCGCGTTGCGAGACCTTCATCCCGGCGTTCGGGACCTGACCGCCGAGTGGTTCTACCTGGCGGATCTGGAGGGGGCGCTGCCGGAGGATGAGCGGGCCCTGCTGGGCCGTCTGCTGGACGATGGATCCCCGGCCGCTGACGGGCGCAGCAACCACAGCCTGGATGTCTGGGTCACGCCCCGTATCGGCACCATTTCCCCCTGGTCGAGCAAGGCCACGGATATCCTGCATCGCTGTGGTCTCAGTCACATCCAGCGAATCGAGCGCGGCATCCGCTATCGCGTCTTTCTGGACGGGGAGGTGGACGAGGGCCAGTGGCGGACTCTGGCGGCGGCCCTGCATGACCGCATGACCGAATCGGTGCTGAAGGCACCCGCCGAGGCAGCCGCCCTGTTCAGCCACGCCCGGCCGGCGCCGCTGGAAACCGTGCCGGTGATGGGCGAGGGGCGTCAGGCGCTGGATGCGGCCAATCAGCGCCTTGGCCTGGCGCTTTCGGACGATGAAGTCGATTACCTGGTGGAGAACTTCCAGCGCCTCGGCCGCGACCCGGCTGACGTGGAACTGATGATGTTCGCCCAGGCCAATTCCGAGCATTGCCGACACAAGATCTTCAACGCCGACTGGACGGTGGATGGCGAGGCCCAGGCCCAGAGCCTGTTCGACATGATCCGTGACACCTACCGGGCCAACAGTGAGGGCGTGCTGTCGGCCTATCGCGACAATGCCGCCGCCGTGGCGGGGCATGCCGCCGGGCGTTTCTTCCCGGATGGGGAACGGGTCTATCGCATGGTTCAGGAACCGGCCAACATCATCATGAAGGTCGAGACCCACAATCATCCCACCGCCATCTCACCCTACCCGGGAGCGGCCACCGGCTCCGGCGGCGAGATCCGCGACGAGGGTGCCACCGGCATTGGTGCCAAGCCCAAGGCGGGCCTGACCGGTTTTTCCGTGTCCGCCCTGCGGATCCCCGGCGCCACCGCCGACTGGGAACCCGACACCGGCCGTCCCGATCGCATCGCCTCGGCCCTGGATATCATGCTGGAAGGCCCCATTGGCGGGGCCGCCTTCAACAACGAATTCGGCCGGCCCAACCTGGCCGGTTACTTCCGCAGCTATGAACAGCAGGCGGAGGAAGGAGATGCGCCGGTACGCGGCTATCACAAGCCGATCATGATCGCCGGCGGCATGGGCAATATCCGCGACGGCCATGTGGAAAAGCGGGAAGTGCCGGCCGGTGCGCGGGTCATCGTGCTGGGCGGGCCGGCCATGCTGATCGGTCTGGGTGGCGGGGCGGCTTCGTCCATGGCCAGCGGTGCCAGCGAAGCGGAACTGGATTTTGCCTCCGTGCAGCGGGAGAACCCGGAGATCGAGCGTCGCTGTCAGGAAGTGATCGATCGCTGCTGGGCCCTGGGCGAGGGCAACCCGATTCTCTCCATCCATGACGTGGGCGCCGGCGGCCTTTCCAATGCCATCCCCGAGATTCTTGACGATGCCGGCCGGGGCGGTCGCATCGATCTGCGCCGCATACCCAATGCCGAACCGGGCATGTCGCCCATGGGCATCTGGTGCAACGAGGCCCAGGAACGCTATGTACTCGCCATTGCCGCGGAGGATCTGCCCCGTTTCGAGGCCATCTGCGAGCGTGAGCGCTGCCCCTTCGCCGACGTGGGCGAGGCCACCGTGGAGCCGCAGCTGACGGTGGTGGATCCGCACTTCAACAACCAGCCGGTCGACATGCCCATGGAGGTGCTGCTGGGCAAGCCGCCGAAGATGTCCCGTGACACCCGACGGCCCGTCGCCCGCCCCAGGCCTTTCAGTACGGAAGGCGTGGATCTGGCGTCGGCGGTGGAGAAGGTACTGGCGCACCCCACGGTCGCTGACAAGCGTTTCCTGATCACCATCGGTGATCGCAGTGTGGGCGGGCTGAGCGTGCGCGATCAGATGGTCGGTCCCTGGCAGGTGCCGGTGGCCGATTGCGCCGTGACCCTGTCCGGCTACGAGGGTTTCACCGGCGAGGCCATGGCCATGGGCGAGCGCACCCCGCTGGCCGTCATCAACGGCCCGGCCTCCGGGCGCATGGCGGTGGGCGAGGCCATCACCAATATCGCGTCGGCCCACATCGGCAATCTCAGAACCGTGCGCCTGTCCGCCAACTGGATGGCCGCCGCCAATCACGGGAACGAGGACGCCATCCTCTTTGACACCGTCAAGGCCGTGGGCCACGAACTGTGCAGTGAGTTGGGCCTGACCATCCCGGTGGGCAAGGACTCCCTGTCCATGAAGACCCAGTGGCAGGACGAGAACGGTGACAAGGCCGTGGTCTCGCCGGTGTCGCTGATCGTTTCCGCCTTTGCGCCGGTCAGCGATGTCCGCCTTTCGGTCACTCCGCAGCTTCTGCCGCGTGGCGATTCGGAGCTGCTGCTGGTGGATCTTGGCCGTGGCCAGAACCGCCTGGCGGGTTCCATTCTCGCCCAGGTGGAACAGGGCTTTGGCGATACCGCGCCGGACCTGGATGAGCCGGCCTTGCTGTCCGGCTTCTTCCAGGCGGTACAGGCGCTGCTGGCCGAGGGTCGTGTGCTGGCCTACCACGATCGTTCCGATGGCGGTCTGCTCGCCACCCTGGCTGAAATGGCCTTCGCCGGTCGCTGCGGTTTCGACGTGAACCTGGATGGCCTGGGCGATGACGCGGCGGCGGTGCTGTTCAACGAAGAGCTGGGCGCCGTGCTTCAGGTGGCGGATGCCGATCGTGAAGCCGTGATGGCGGCCTTCGCCGAGGCCGGTCTTGACCAGGCCCTGCACTGGCTGGGGCGCCCGCAGTCCGATGACCGTGTCCGCATCAGCCGGGACGGCGATACCCTGCTGGCAGCTTCCCTGTTCGACTGGCTCGCCCCCTGGAGCCGGGTCAGCCACCGCATGCAGCGGTTGCGTGACAACCCGGCCTGTGCGGACGAGGCACTGGAAGACATCCTGGATCGGCAAGACCCCGGTCTGAGCCCGGTATTGAGTTTCGATCCCGCCGAGGACATTGCCGCGCCCATGATCGGAACCGGTGCCCGCCCGCGGGTGGCCATCCTGCGCGAGCAGGGCGTCAACGGTCATGTGGAAATGGCGGCCAGCTTCCACCGCGCCGGTTTCGAGGCGGTGGATGTGCATATGCAGGATATCGTCGGGGGGCGCGAAAAACTGGAGGCCATGCAGGGCCTGGTGGCCTGCGGCGGCTTCTCCTATGGCGACGTACTCGGTGCCGGTCAGGGCTGGGCCAAGTCGATCCTCTTCAACGACCAGGCCCGGGAGATCTTTGCCCGCTTCTTCGCCGACGAGAATCATTTTGCCCTGGGCGTCTGCAATGGCTGCCAGATGCTGGCCACACTGCGCGACATCATCCCCGGAGCGGAGAACTGGCCTCGCTTCCTGCGCAACCGCTCCGAGCAGTTCGAGGCCCGCTACAGTCTGGTGGAAGTCATGGACAGCCCTTCGCTGTTCCTGGGCGGCATGGCCGGTTCCCGTCTGCCCATTGCGATTGCCCACGGGGAGGGCCGGGCGGCCTTTGCGTCAGCCACGGATCAGCAGGCCGTGGAACGGGGTGGCCTGGTCAGCCTGCGCTACGTGGATAACCGCGGCCAGGTGGCGGAACAATATCCGGCCAATCCCAACGGCTCCCCGGCCGGCATCACGGGCCTGACCACGCCGGATGGCCGGGCCACCATCATGATGCCTCACCCGGAACGCATCACCCGTACCGTGAACCATTCCTGGGCGCCGGCCGACTGGCCCGGGGATGATGGCCCCTGGCTGCGCATGTTCCGCAACGCCCGACGCTGGTTGGGCTGATCGCCCCGCGGTGAACGCAGAAAGCCCACCCGAATCGGGTGGGCTTTTTTTATGGCTCTTCGCGGAAAAGCGGGGAGGGCCGGGCGGTTAGGGGGCGTCGGGTTGGTGGGGGCGTGCCCGGAACCGCCGCAAGTACGTCCCTGTAGGCTGCGAAATCAACGTCCTGTTTGGAACCACTGCCCACTCCCTTTGTACCCGCAGTTGGCGCTGAGAGTGGCTGACTCAAGGCGCATTGCGCCGCACAGTAGCCTCTGTGCTACGGGCAAGCGATGCAACGCAGAGACAGCCGCTCTCAGCACCAACCCTTCGGGCCGACGGGATTCTTCCTCTCGACGTCGTTGCTCCTCACTCATGTAGCGCAGTGGCTACACGACGTTCGTCGCGCCTCGCGAGAGGAGAAATCCCGTTGGCTGCGGGTACAAAGGGAGCGGGCAGTGGTTCCCCTTACGCTTCCGGGCACGCCCCCACCAACCCGACGAATCACCGCTCTGGAAAGGGTCTTGGTGGCCCTGACCAGAACCGTGGGAAACAGGGATGTTTCCCTCGAGCCTACAGGGACGTATTCACGGCGTGTTCTGGTCAGGGCCACCAAGACCCGCCCCGGCAACCACGCCCGAGTTCCCTCTCCGCTTTTCCGCGAAGAACCTTTTTATGCAACCCGGTTTTTGGCGTTCAGCAGCGCGGGATGTTCGAGCCGGTCATGCGGCTGCAGTCAGTGGGTTCCTCGAAGTCGAAGCCGGTGCGGATTTCGCGGGGCACCGGTTCGCCATCGCGTGTGAAAGGTTCGAAGCGCCATTGCTGGGCCGCACGGATCGCTTCACGGCCGAACCCGTATCCCCGGGGAGACTCCTCGATGATCCAGACTTCGCTCACCCGGCCATTCCGGTCGACGGTCAGGCTGAGTTCCACACGGCCTTCGAGACCCTGGCGCTTGGCCATGGAGGGATAGTGGGGAGCGTGTTGTTCGATCACCTCACCACCGTCAATGCGGGGCTCCGGCCTTGATTCGCGAGTTGCTTCTTCCGTCATTCGAGCGTCCCTCGGACGGGGACGGTTGTTCGGAATCGCCGTGGCATCACTCTCCACGTCGGCCAGCGCAAGCAACGGAACGGCCGTGTCCACCGCCTCCTCTTCCTCGCGCTCTGCCACACCTTCCGTGGCCTCGTCACCGGCCGTGTCGTCAATCAGAGGCCTCTCTGCTTCAGTGCCTTCCGTGCCCGTGTTGGCATTCTCGACCGCTTCACGGGAGAGCGCCGGCGACTCATCGCTGAGGTGGCTGCTTTCGCCGAGAGTGTCTGTCTGGCTCACGTCGCTCAATGCCGCCAGCTGCACTTCTTCCTCCTGAACCCCGTCATCATCGAGCGGCGCAGAACCAGCCGGCTCCACCGGCTCGGCCACGGCGGTGTCAGGCGTTTCTTCCGTCAGGGATTCAGTGGCCAGCTCGGTGATCCGGTCGTCGCCGACCATGGCATCCTCAATCGCTGCGTCATCCAGCGTGGCGGGCGAGGTCGTGGCCGGTGTTTCGACCTGGGGCTCGGCTTCTTCCTGGAGATGAAGGCCGACACCGGCGGACAGGGAAGCCACCACCAGAACCAGCGTGGCCATGCTCGCAATCACGCTGCCGGATTGCTGTCGCGGGGACATGAGCAGGCGTTTGACCCGTGCCGCGATCTGCCGATCGGCCATGCTGATGGCCAGGGACAGACGGTCACCCCGGCGTTTCTCCAGGGCCAGCAGCGTCTCCGCATAGGCAACCCGATCCCCGGTGGTGGCCACGGCCAGCTGATCACTGACCAGTTCACGTTCCACCCGGATGTCACGGGATACCCAGCGCACCACCGGCTGGTAGAAAAACAGGGTTTCGGTCAGTGTCTGCAGGAAGTTGATGACATGATCAAAGCGCTTGAGATGGGCCAGTTCATGAGCCAGCACCATTTCCAGCTGCCTGGGTGTCAGGCCCGTTGCCAGGCTGGCCGGCATCAGAACCAGGGGGCGGAAGACGCCCACCAGCATGGGGCCGTGGATACGTTCGCTCATTGCCAGTCCGGCCCGCTGCATCACTCCGAGACGATGGCGCATGTCGTCCAGGATGCGCTGACAGCGTTCCGGAATGGCGTAATCCGCCGTCCTGCGCAATTGATGGATGTACCACCAGCCCAGCCCCAGCCGGAAGGACATGAGGGCAACCCCCAGCAGCCAGGCGGTTACGACCCAGGGGAGCAGCAGCCCGACATCAAAGCCGGCGGCCGCCGAGGTGGCCGAGACCGTGTCGGCCGTGTACCGGAGTGAATCAGGGACGGCCAGCGGGGCATTCGACGCCGACGGCAAAAGATGGATGAAGGTCATGATCGGCGTCAGGGCGAGCAGCATCAGCGCGCCCAGGGCCCAGCCATACCGGCTTGCCGGCGAAGCCGATCGCAGCAGCCAGCGGCCGCTGCCATAGACGGCACCGAGCAGCAGCCCTTGCCACAGAAAGTGCAAGAGCGTGAATCCGAGGGTATGGATGACCTGCGCTTCGATCATGGCCTGTTCCCTGCCGTCCGCGCCCCCTAGTTCTCCCGGGGCGTCTTGTCACCTGAGTCTGACTGGGCCTTCATGAGCTGGATGGTTTTCTCGATCTCCTCCAGCTCTTCACGGCTGGCCGGGCGTGACAGACCCAGCGCCTGAACCACCAGCTCGGCCGCCGAACCCTGATACACCCGGTTCAGGAAATCGTCCAGCATGTTCTGCCGGGTGGCCTGTTGTTCGACGGCCGCCTTGTAGCAGTGGGCCCGGCTGCTGGTCTCGCGGCTCACCAGGCCCTTCTCGTGCATGATCTGCAGCTGCTTGAGAACCGTGGTGTAGCTGACATCGGTCTCGTCTTTCACCCGCTCATGAACGTCCCGCACCGTGGATGGGCCGTGCGCCCACAGCTGCTGGAGCAGTCTGAGTTCCGAACGGGTTGGTGCGGATGGTTTCTTCATGGCCTGAAGGTAGCCTCGGCAGATTACGAGTCTGTTCGTACGCAGGTGATCGTACCAACAACGGCCAGTATAGTTCAAGTTGCCTGCTTCTGCTGCCTGAGCGCTCTCCGGCGCTGGTACAATTCCGTTTCAGCATTGCCATGACATTCAAGACAGGGGAGATGAAAGGTGAGTCAGCGTTTTCGTGACATCGAGCTGCATGCGCCCACGGGCAGTGAGAAGAGCTGCAAGGGCTGGGTTCAGGAGGCCGCCCTGCGCATGCTGCACAACAACCTCGATCCGGCGGTGGCCGAGAACCCGAAGGAACTCGTGGTTTACGGGGGCATCGGCCGTGCGGCCCGGGACTGGGAGTGCTTCGATGCCATTGTCGACACGCTGCGTCGCCTGGAAGATGATGAAACCCTGCTGGTCCAGTCCGGCAAGCCGGTGGGGGTGTTTCGCACCCATGAGCAGGCACCCAGGGTTCTGATCGCCAATTCCAACCTGGTGCCCAACTGGGCCAACTGGGACCACTTCCACGAGCTGGATAAGAAAGGGCTGATGATGTACGGCCAGATGACGGCCGGCTCCTGGATCTACATCGGCTCCCAGGGCATCGTGCAGGGTACCTACGAGACTTTTGCCGAAGCCGTGCGCCAGCATTTCAATGGCAATCCCCGTGGCCGTTGGCTGCTAACGGGTGGCCTCGGCGGCATGGGCGGTGCCCAGCCTCTGGCGGCGTCCATTGCCGGTCTGGCTTCTATTTCCGTGGAGGTGGATCCGAGTCGGATCGAGAAGCGCCTGGAGACCGGCTACCTGGACAAACGTGCGGACAGCCTGGAGGAGGCCTTCCGCCTGCTCGACGAGGCCCTGGAAAAGGGCGAGGCCACCTCGATCGGACTGCTGGGCAACGCCGCGGACGTCTTTGGCGAGATTCTGGACGGCGACCGTCACCCGGATCTGGTCACGGACCAGACCTCGGCCCATGACCCGCTCAATGGCTACATTCCCGTCGGCTTCACTCTGGACCAGGCCGCCGAACTCCGCGAACGGGATCCCAGGGCCTATGTGGCGAAATCCAAGGCCTCCATGGCCATCCAGGTACGCGCCATGCTGGGGTTCCATGAGCGCGGCATTCCCACCTTCGATTACGGCAACAACATCCGTGCCATGGCCCAGGATGCCGGCGTGGAGAATGCCTTTGACTTCAAGGGCTTTGTCCCCCTCTACATTCGGCCGCGCTTCTGTGAAGGAGTGGGGCCCTTCCGCTGGGCAGCCCTGTCCGGCGACCCGGAAGACATCTACAAGACCGACCAGAAGGTCAAGGAGCTGTTCCCGGAAAACACCGAGCTGATGCGCTGGATGGATGCCGCCGCCGAGCGCATCCAGTTTCAGGGTCTGCCCTCGCGCATCTGCTGGGTGGGTTACCGCGAACGTGACCAGCTGGGCCTGGCCTTCAATGAAATGGTGCGCAAGGGCGAGCTGAAAGCCCCCATCGTCATCGGGCGGGATCACCTGGATTCGGGCTCGGTCGCTTCGCCCAACCGTGAAACCGAGGGCATGCGGGATGGCAGCGACGCGGTGGCCGACTGGCCCTTGCTCAATGCCATGCTGAACACCGCCGGTGGTGCCTCCTGGGTCAGCCTGCATCACGGTGGCGGCGTTGGCATGGGCTATTCCATCCATTCCGGCGTTGTCATCGTGGCCGACGGTACGGAGCGCGCCGAGGCCTGCCTGTCACGGGTTCTGGTCAATGACCCGGGCACGGGCGTCATGCGGCATGCCGATGCCGGCTATGAACTGGCACGCCAGGTTGCCCGCGATCGCGGGCTGGATCTGCCAATGCTGAAGGACGGTGCCGGCAAATGACGTTGCGCCCCTTCCTCCTCCTGCCGTGCCTGCTCGCGTTACTGGCCTGCGCCAGCTGGCCGGAGGAGGAGGGAGCGTCATCGTCCGGAAACGGCGGTGGCTGGCTCAACTGGCCGGGCCCGGTGGTGGACAGCCATGAGGTGTCCCGCAACCGAGCCCTGAGCTGGCCTGACGGACCGGAATCCGATGCGCCGAGCGGGGAAAATGGTGCCGGCGGTTTTTCCACGCCCGTGCTGCAGGCCGCCCTGCAGGTCAAGGGACGGCCTTACCGCCTCGGTGCGGCCGGGCCCAATGCCTTCGATTGCAGTGGTCTGGTTCAGTACGCCCATCGCCGGGCGGGGATTGATGTGCCACGCACCACCACCCGCCAGTTCCGATCCGCCCGGCCCGTGGATCGCGGCCAACTGAGGGAAGGGGACGTGATCTTCTTCGCGGTGGATGGCATCAGTATCAGCCATGTGGGTCTGTACGGCGGTGAGGGCCGATTCCTGCATTCGCCATCTCCCGGGCGCACGGTCTCCTGGGCCAGTCTGGAGAACGGCTACTGGGCCTCCCGCTTCGCCGGAGCCGGCCGCTTCCACTGAGTCGTCTCGTTCTCGTCGGACTCCCTGGCCAGCAGGGCCGCCTTGCGATCCAGTCCCCAGCGGTAGCCGGCCATGCCACCGTCCTGCCGAATGACTCGATGACAGGGGATGGATCAGGACTGGCGACGCTTTCTCGGCCAGAGCTTGCGGTAACTTCGCTTGATGCGCCGCCCGGCACGCTCCATCCAGGTGAGCTGCAGGAAACGGCGATCCCTGTCACTGACCTCTCTGAAGTTTCGACGATACTTGTGCTTGATCCAGGCGTTGAGGTCGAAGCGGCGCGCCGTGTTGAACAGAAAGTGGTTGATCGGATGAAAGCCACGCTTGCGAATGACAGCGACGCCAAAGTCAATCAGCCAGGGCTTTTCGCCAGGGCCGACGAGAATGTTGTCCTTGCGCTTGAGATCCGCATGGCCCACACCGGCGGCGTGCATGCGCCGGATGATGCCGATGAAGGCGCGGTAGAAAGCATCCCGGTTCTGGATGTCCGTGTCCCGCAGGCAGGGCCCATCGATGTAATCCAGAACCAGGTAGGCGTCATCCAGCAGCCCATGGCAAACGGGGATGCCGTCGAGCCCTTCAAGGTGCTGGTAGACGGCGGCTTCGTGGCGCAGCATGCGGCGGGAAAGCCAGCGGTAGGGCCACCAGGCGGGTGGCGTCTTGATGACCAGGCGATGCGACTCCGATTCGTAGAGCAGAACACGCCCCTGATAGCCCTTGGACAGGTAATGGCGATCCGTTCGCTCGGCTTCACGGGCCCAGTGAACCAGCTCTTCCCTGAACCGTTCTGTGAGTGCCGACCTGCTCATGGAAGTCTACTCGCCGCGGGTGTCCCGCCTCGCGGACGCGATTACAGCGCGACCAGATGCCAGGCGCAGTAGATGGCATAGACCAGGATCAGGGGTTCGCCGTTGCCCATCAGGCTCTGGCGGAAGGACCAGCCGCCGAACTTGAAGTCGCGGCCACGGAAGCGCGGCATCAGGGCATGGGTATTCTCGGCCCACTTCTTCCAGCGTTCACCGAACAGGCGGCTGAGCTTGAGATCCTCGTAGTCGATGGCCGTGGGGTAATAGAACCACAGGAAGGCCAGCATGACCGGGATGGACCACCACAGCTGCGAGGCGATGCAGAAGCCGGCCAGCATCAGGATGTTGCCCACGTAGAGGGGGTGGCGCACATAGGCGTAGGGCCCGTCAGTGGCCAGTTCCTGATTCTTCTTCACATGACCCGATGCCCACAGGCGGATCAGCATGCCCAGGCCAGCAATGGCAAAGCCGACAGCGTACAGGGCCGGCAGGCCGCCCGGTTCGGCGAAGATGGCCAACACCAGAATGTAAGCCAGGGCGAGCAGCTGGCGGGAGGATTCGTGGTAACGCAGTTCACGAATGAAGGCGTGAACGGCGTTGCGGGGCTTGGGAAGATGGCTCGTGCGATGCGACATGCGAACTCTCTGGGCGGAAAAGGGCGGATATTACCCTAGATTGACAATTCAGTCAGCCGTTGGCGCTGGGCAGGCTGCCCCCGTGCGGTACCGACTCGGGGGCGACGCCGGGCTCGGTAAACCACCAGGCCGTTCTTTCGCCCTCCATGCGAACCGCCTGGCCTTCCCGGACCACCCGGCAGCCCTCGGGCAGACCCAGCACCCCTTTGCCCGGGTTGGCCAGCAGGAATTCATTGAGGCGTTCCGCCCGGGTCTCGCCCTGGTGCCCGGGCGGGTTGCCTTCGATGTAGTGGGGGTTGATCTGGAAATCGATCAGGTTCAAAGCGTCGAATCCGCCAGGATCGACAATGGGCATGTCATTGGTGGTCCGGATGGTGGGGCAGGCCAGGTTGCTGCCGGCGCTCCAGCCGATGTAGGCCGTTCCGGCCCGCACCTGTTCACGCACCGGGTTCAGCAGGCCGCGTTCGCGCATCTCCTTGAGCAGGTGAAAGCTGTTGCCGCCACCCACCACGATGGCAGCCGCCTCCGCCAGTCGTTCCGGCTGTTCATCCAGGCCGATGACGTCGCGATCCAGTCCCGCCATGAAGTCGGCGACACGCCGGGTGTAGCTCTGGTAACCGATGGCAATGCCGGCAAAGGGCGCAAAGAGCAGTGGTCCGGCCGGCGCATCGGCAAGGAAGTCCTGCAGGGGCTCACGGGCGTGCTCGAGGAATCCGGTGCCGTCGGTGCGGGAGCTGGAAAGCAGCATCAGGCGCATCAATCTCTCCTGTCTGAGTCGCGGGCTGGCCGCTATTGTAACGTCTTGTCGGCTCGTCTCGACCCCGTTCCGGTCGGCCTCGCCACGGCAACCCCGCCCGAATCCGCTCCCCGCATTTTCGCGAAGAATCAAAAAAGCCCGGCCACAAGGGCCGGGCTGTAGTGGCCACCCGAGTGGCCGTCCTGAGGTTCAGCGTATCAGGCGTCAGGGCCGAAGTTCAGCTCGGTGGTCTCATCCACGCTGACGCTGGTGTTGAGGCTCTGCAGGAAGTCGATTTCGTTGTCTTCCTCCGGCTCGTCCTGGTCGGCCTCGCAGGTAAAGGCGGCAGTGTAGTCACCTTCCAGCAGGAAGCCGGCGGTGTACTCGTATTCGCCACTCTCGCCGTTGAGGGCGACCAGAGCGGAAGTGACCGGCTCGTTGTCGCTGCCCACGCTGCCGGTTTCGGCATTGTGGCCTTCATAGACATAGACGGCGGCAGCGCAGTCCGCATCAGCTGCCCACTCGGCGGCAACGGTTCCGCTGATGTGACCGACTTCAGCGTTGTCCACCAGGCGCAGTGCCGGTTTGAGGATATAGTCCACCGTTGGTGACTGCGGATTGGCAATGGACTTTCTCAGGTCGAAATCAATGGTGAAATCCGCGGAGCCATTGGCTGGAACCACGAAACCGCTGACCAGCTTGAGACCGGTCTCTGCGCCACTGGGTATGAACAGTGAATGCTGGCCGCCATCGTCGAATTCGATGTAGGAGTCCATCTGGCCATTAAGCGCATTCACATGCAGGCGAATCCACTCGTACTCACCAGCCGGCACCAGTTCATCTTCCAGCAGGGCTTCACTGGCCGTGCCCTGCAGATCCAGCAGGTTGATGGTACGCGGCTCGTCGAAAGTGAAGACTTCCGCCTGACCATCGGCCGGCTTGATGGAGACGCCCGTGAACTCGACCACCACGGCCGTGGCATCGTCAACGGGGGCATCCGTGACCGAGAGAGAGAAATTGCCGAAATCATCGCTGCTGCTCAGGCAGCCGCTCAGGGCAAGGGTGCCTGCGGCAGCTACTGCTGCGAATCCGATGTGCTTGCTGTTGTACATGATGACGCTCCGCATGTTGGTTGGTATCGATTCCAACCCCCCGTATGAGCCATAACGGGAAAGGCGTTTGTCCGGTTGACATTGAACCGGCGAAAGCAGTGATTCGGTGATGGGCGGTCACGCAATGTTGACAGTCGGCCAGAATCGCAGTCAGGGGCGGTATTCGAGCATCAGGAAGAGACTGCGTCCGCGCCCCGGGAAGTAGCGGTAGTTGCCGAAGGCGTGGTCGGCGCGTTCGGCGTAGGGCCGGTCGGTGAGGTTCCGCAGCCGGGCATGCAGCCACCATGGCCCGGTCAGTTGCTGACGGCCGCGCAGGGCGAAGATGGTGTGGCCGTGGTAGCGGTGTTCATTCGCGGCTTCCAGATAATGACTGCCCACGTAGTCCGCGCCCAGTTCCAGCTGGCGGCCAGGGGAGGGCGACCAGAGCAGGCGGGCCGAACCCAGGGTTCTCGGGGCCTGATCCACTTCATCGCCCCGCCGGATGGGGCTGCCATCCCGGCGATCGAAGGCCCAGGTGTGGCGGGCGTGGCTGGCATTGAGAGCGATGCTCCATTGATCGCCCAGGGGGTGGCTCAGGTCCAGCTCCAGGCCGCGGTGGCGGGTGGCCCCATTGCTGATGTTGAAGCCCTCGGCATCCCGGTAGATGAAATTGTCCTTTTCCATGTAGTAGGCCACCAGCTCATAGCGGCCTTCGCCCAGGCGCCCGCGGCTGCCGATCTCCACCGAATCCAGTTCCTCGGGTTCCAGATCCGCCACGGTCTGGCCGCTCTGCAGGCGATACAGCTCGGTGGCCTGAGGTGCCCGGTAGCCCTGGGCGAGGCGGCCGAAGAGGCTGTGCCACTCGCTCACGGCCAGGGTCAGGCCCAGGTTGGCGGTGGTGGTGGTGAAACGATCCCGCCGGTCTTCCGGGCGGGTGTAGAGGCAGCCGCCCATGCCACAGGGCTCACCGTCCTCGCGCAGATTGCCGGGAGGCAGAAGCGTACGGTAGTCGTATTCGATGGATTCGATCCGTAAACCGCCTTCCAGGGCCAGGCGTTCGCTCAGGGGCTGTTCGTGCTGGCCGTAAAGGGCAAACTGCCGGGCATCCACTGCGTAATCGTAATGCCCGCCGGGTGGCCGGGTTTCGCGCAGAAAGTCGTTGTCGCCCTCGACTTCACCGTCCTGGTACTGGCTGAGCCAGGCCTCGGTGAACTCCAGGTCGGCGCCCAGTGTCAGTTCACCGCCGCCGATGGTGCCCCGCCAGCGATTGATCAGCCCCAGGCTGATCTGACCGTTCTCTTCCAGTGGTTGTCCGGGCAGGAAGTGCTGCAGGAATTCCATTTCCTGACGACGAAAGTAGGGGGTGATGCTCAGATGATTGCCCGAGGGCAGCACCCTGTCCCATCGAGCGGCCAGTCGCTGGGCCTCGGCCTTGCGATAGGCCTCCGGGTTCTGGTTCTCCCGGGGATTGTCCCGGTAGGCATCGCGGCCCTGAAGGTAACCGGCGGTGTCCTGATCCAGCCAGCTGCCCGAGAACAGCCATTGCAGCTCGCCACCGGCCAGCGCGCCGTGGTGTCGGGCATTGATCTTCTGTTGACTGACGCCGCTGTCATCGCGCCAGCCACCGTCCTCGGTCAGCAGGGCGCTGACACGCCAGCGTTCGCCGTCCGAGCCCGAGAGGCCGGTCCGGTAATAATCATCGGGGCCGGCTTCCAGAAAGCCCTGCTGGCGTGGCGACTGCTCGGGTGTGCGGCTGAAGACATTGATGGTGCCGTGCAGGGCATTGGAGCCATACAGGGCATTGGCCGGGCCACGCACGACTTCAAGACCGGCCGCCTGCTCCATGTTGATCTCGAACAGGGCATTGACGTTGCAGAACCCGGCGGCACGGATGGGGATGCCGTCCTCGAGAAACTGAAAGGCGCCGCAGGCGCCCGGACCGGACAGCACGGGCGAACGGATGGCCGTCAGGTGTTCCTGTCCGCTGTTGCGGGTGATCCAGCTCCCGGGTACCCGAAACAGCAGCTCACTGGGGTGGGTGTGCGCCACCCGCTCGATCTCGTCCTGCTCCAGGCGGGAGACCGAGGCGGGTTCGCGTGACAACAGACGCGCCTGACCGGTGGTCGTGGTGACCACCGGTTCCAGTTCGAAAGGCGTGTCATTGTCGTTGACCGCTTCGTTGTTCGCGAAGCCGGGCGGGGCACAGAGCAGGGCCAGGCCAGCCAGCCAGAGCGTTGTTCTCGTGCGTTGCATGTTCCCTGTGAGTCAGACCGCGGGAAGAGGTTCCCGCAGCGCCTCGGCCAGGGCTTCTATGTCGCCGTCAAGACGCCGGTCACCCTTGTGCGCGGGCACCGTGTCGCGAATCCATGACAACAGCTGCTGCAGTTCCGCCGTGGTCTTCAGTGGCGCCTGCAGTTCCACACCCCGGGATGCCGCCATCAATTCCACGGCGAGGATTCGCGCCAGGTTGTCGCACAGGCGATGCAGTTTGAGGCCCGCCCAGGGCGCCATGCTGACATGATCTTCCTGGCCGGCGGAGGTGGAGATGGAATCCACCGAGGCCGGATGGGCCAGGGTTTTGTTCTCCGAGGCCAGGGCAGCGGCGGTGACATGGGCGATCATGAAGCCGCTTTCCACCCCGGCTTCCTCCGTCAGGAACAGGGGCAGGGCGGGATTGACGCCCCGCACCAGGCAATCGGTCCGGCGTTCAGAAATGGAACCCATCTCGGCGCCGGCGATGGCGAGAAAATCGGAAATCATGGCAATGGGCTCGGCGTGGAAATTACCGCCGGAGATGATTTCATCATCGAAGATCAGCGGATTGTCCGAGACACCATTGAGTTCATGCTCAAGCATGTTGCGGGCATGATCCAGGGTGTCGCGGACCGCGCCCAGTACCTGGGGCATGCAGCGCAGGGCGTAGGGGTCCTGTACTCGCGTGCAGTCGCGATGGTTCTCACGAATCTCGCTTTCGGTCAGCCAGGCACGCAGCCCTTCCGCGGCACGGATCTGGCCGGGCATGCGACGCACCTGGTGGACGCGGGCATCAAAGGGGCTGTAACTGCCCGCAAGGGCTTCCACCGAAAGCGCCCCGGCGGCGATGGAGGCCCGCCACAGCTGTTCCAGGCGGAACAGGCCGTCAATGGCCAGGGTCGCGGAGAGTTGGGTGCCGTTGAGCAGAGCCAGCCCTTCCTTGGCCTGCAGCACCACCGGTTCCCGGTCCACGGCGGCCAGCACGTCACGGCCTTCGAGGACCTCGCCATCGTGCAGGGCTTCGCCCTCACCGATCAGGGCCAGGGCCAGATGGGCCAGGGGGGCAAGGTCGCCGGAGGCCCCCACCGAGCCCTGTTCCGGGATCATGGGCAGCACGTCGGCATTGAGCAGGGCGAGCAGGGTTTCCACCACCTCGGCGCGAATGCCGGAGCAGCCAACCGCCAGGGCATTGGCCTTGAGCAGCATCAGGCGGCGGGTCAGGGCCGGCGACAGGGCATCCCCCACGCCGCAGGCATGGCTGCGCACCAGGTTGTATTGCAGCTGGACCACCTTGTCCCGGGAAATGCGTTCCCGGGCCAGGGCGCCGAAGCCGGTATTGATGCCGTAGCTCACCCGTTCTTCGTCGATGACGCGGGCCACGGCATCCACCGAAGTCTGCATGCGCTTCTTCGCGCCTTCCGACAGCGTCACCGGTCGCGGCTGCGCTTCCCAGCCAGCCAGGGTGTTCAGACTCAGGCTTTCGCCGTCCAGAATCAGTTTCTCGTCGCTCACGCGGCTTGTCCTCCAGCAAATACGATGTCCGGGCGAATGCCGCCCAGTTGATAGATCAGGAATTCCGGGGCCGGCATGTCCCAGAGGGTGAGGTCGGCCCACTTGCCGATTTCAATGCTGCCGCGCTCCTCCCCTTCACCCATGGCACGGGCGGCATGCTGGGTGACGCCCAGCAGGATTTCCTCGGCGGTCATGCCGAAGAAGATGGCGGCCATGTGCATGGCGGCCTGCAGGCTCACCACCGGCGAGGAGCCGGGGTTGATGTCCGTGGACACGGCCATGGGGATGCCGGCTTCGCGGAAACCGGCAATGGGCGGTTTTTTCGTCTCACGCAGGAAATAGAAGGCACCCGGCAGAATCACCGCCGCCGTGCCGTGTTCGGCCATGGCGCGGATGTCCTCGGCTTCGGTGTATTCGAGATGGTCACAGGACAGGGCGCCCAGCTCGGCGGCCCGCCGCGTCGCGCCCATGTTGGACAGCTGGTCGGTATGGGCGCGCAGGCGCAGCCCGGCCTCCGCGGCCTGCGCGAACAGCCGTTCCATGTCCGCGACGGTGAAGGCAATCTTTTCCACATAGATGTCACAGGTATCGGCCAGCCCCTGTTTAACCACCTCCGGCAGGGTCTCCCTGAGCAGCTCTTCCATGTAGGCCTCGCGCCCGCGATCCTTCGGGATGGAGTGGGCGCCCAGGAAGGTCGGGGAGATGCGAATGGGGCTTTCCCGGTCCAGGTGCCGGATGGCACGCAGCATCTTGAGCTCGCTGGCCGTATCCAGACCGTAGCCGCTCTTGACCTCGAGGGTGGTCACGCCTTCCTTGAGCAGGGCGCGTACCCGGGGCAGGCTTTCCTGAACCAGTTGCTCTTCGTCCGCTGCGCGCACCGAATTGACCGTGGACAGGATGCCGCCGCCGGCGCGGGCGATTTCCTCGTAACTGGCGCCTTCCAGCTTGCGAGTGTGTTCGTCCATGCGGTGGCCGGCGTAGAGGACATGGGTGTGACAGTCCACCAGACCGGGCATCAGCACCCGTCCGTCGGCATCAATGGTATCCACCGCCGAAGCGTCATCGGGCACGCCAAGGGCGGCAATCCGCCCGTCCTGAACGGCAATGCTGTCCACATCGGCCTGACGGGCCGAGCCGTTCATTGGATATACTCTCGCATTCCTGATGATCAGGTCGTACACGATCACTCCTGCAATCCGAAAAGGAAGGATATGACCCAGCGATTTACCTTTCGCCATGTCATGACACCGCAAGGGATGGTAAACGACTGCGCCGTCGTCGTCAGCTCAAGCGGTCGAATTCAGGCCATTGATGCCCTGGATGCCAGCCGTGGCCCACTGGATTATGACGGCTGGCTGGCCCTCCCGGGCATGCCCAATGCCCACAGCCATGTCTTTCAGCGCGCCATGAGCGGCTTCGGCGAGAAGCCGGCCGGGGAAGATTCCTTCTGGAGCTGGCGCGAGCACATGTACCGCCTGGCCGCTGCGCTCACCCCCGAGCAGATGCGGGTGGTCGCCGAGCAGGGCTTCCGGGAAATGCTGGCCGCCGGCTTCACCCGCGTGGCGGAATTCCATTATCTGCACCATCTGCCGGATGGCAGCGCCGGGGAGGAAATGGCCCGCGCCGTGGCAGAGGCGGCCGAGGCGGTGGGGATCGGCCTGCGGCTGCTGCCAGTCTATTACCGCAAGGGCGGCTTCGGTCGTGAACCCGGCGAAGGCCAGCGGCGCTTCATCCACCGGGATCTGGACGATTTCATGGGCCTGATTGACCGCCTCGCGGACCTGGAGCCCGGTGTTGCCCCCCATTCACTGCGGGCGGTGCCACCGGAAGAGCTGAATGATCTGGTTTTGGCCGTGCGCGAGCGCCTGGGCCCGGCCACCCCGATCCACATCCATGTGGCCGAGCAGCGCCAGGAGGTCATGGATTGCCAATCCCGCTATGGTCAGGCTCCCGTGGGGGTGCTGGCGGATCATGTCTCACTGGATGCGCACTGGAATCTGGTCCATGCCACACACGTTTCCCCCGACGAATTGCGGCGGGTGGCCGAAGCCGGCGCCCGGGTCGTGATCTGTCCGATCACCGAGGCCTATCTCGGAGATGGCCTGTTTCCGGCCGAGGCCTGGCGCCGCATGCAGGGGGGGCTGGCCATTGGCTCGGACAGCAACTGCCGCATCGATGCGGTGGAGGAACTGCGGCTGCTGGAGTATGGTCAGCGCCTGCGCCGGGAGCGTCGCCTGCTGCTGGCCGGCGAGGACGGTCTTGGCAGTGCCCTGTGGCCCATGGCCGTGGAGGCGGGGGCCGCCGCCCTCGGGGAGCCGGACTACGCGGGTATCCAGCCCGGCGCCTGGGCGGATATGGTGGTGCTGGATGAACACAGCCCCGCCCTGGCCGGGCATTCCGTGGAAACCGTCCTGGACGCGCTGATCATTGGCGGCGGGCGGGCCGACATCGCGGATGTCTACGTGGCCGGGCGCAAGCGCGTCAGCAACGGTGAGCAGCCGGGTGACCTGGAAAGCCGCCGTGCCTTTGCCGAGGTGGTCAGGGCCGTGTACGGACGCTAGCGGCTATCCGCGCTGCCAGGGAAACGACACAGACAGACAAGGGGAATGACATGCAGGAAAGTCAGGGCCACGAGGAACCGTTCGTCATCCGTGACCCGCAGGGTGAGGCCCTGCCGGTGCTGGTTAACATTCCGCACACCGGAACCCGGGTGCCCGAGGGAATTTCGCGCTTCTTCGCCAGCGAGGCCATGCACAGTCTGCCCAACACCGACTGGCACCTTCACGAGCTTTACGATTTTCTGCCGGAACTGGGCGTCACCACACTGCACGCGGTCTACAGCCGTTTCGTCATCGACCTCAATCGGGCTCCGGAAAACCAGCCCCTCTATCCGGGCCGTTTCGAGACCGGCCTGGTGCCCACTCATACCTTCAGCGGCGAGCCGGTCTGGTCCCACGAGCCGGATGCCGAGGAAATCGAACGCCGCCGCCAGCTCTACCATGCGCCCTACCATGCCCAGCTCAAGGCCATGCTGGAACGGATTCGGGAGCGGCATGGTCGTGCCGTACTCATCGATGCCCACAGCATCGCCTCGGTGCCCACCCGCATCAATGACGAGTTGCTCAACGACATCTACCTGGGGGATCAGGAAGGCAAGACCTGCGAGGAATGGCTGATTGGTGGTCTCGAAGCCGGATTCCAGGCGGCCGGCCTGAAGGTTGTGCGCAACTATCCCTTCAAGGGCGGCTACATCACACGCCATTACGGCGCCATGGAAAACGTGGATGCCGTGCAGATCGAAATGACCCAGCGTACCTACATGAACGAAGCCGATCCCATCAACGGCCCCGACCACGAACGCTTCGACCGAACCCGCCAGATTCTCCGTGCCGTCATCCAGGACGTAGTGAAAAGTCTTTGATTAGATGCGCCGCGAGATGGACGCAAAATGAACGCGAAATACTGATTAGCCACATCTAGACACAGATAAACACAGATAAATCGATTGCAGAGAGCTGAGTGGTCGGGTTGCGCAGGACGGCGCGAAGAACCTGATGTTTCTGCGTAGCCCGATACTGACTCGTTGCCAACAGCTGGTAATACGGCTTCTGCCGATCACTCAATCAAGCCCAGGCATTCCCGCAGCAGCACCGCCCTGTAACCCGGCACGGCCCCACATCCGTGTTCATCTGTGTCCATCTGTGGCTAATATTCTTTTATTTTGCGTTCATTTTGCGTCCATCTCGCGGCGCTTTTCCCTCATTCGGGTTTGACGAACAACAGGGTCATGCGGTCGGATTCGCCAATGGCCCGGTAATGATCCATGCAGCTCTGTTTCTCGGCCTCGTCGCGGATGTCGCGGCAGGCGCGGAAAGAGGGGGGCAGGGTCCATACGCCGTATTCATGGTCTCGGGTGTCGCGCGGGTTGGCATTGATCTCGCTGCTTTCGGCCAGATGGAAGCCGGCATTGCGGGCAATGCGGACGACGTAATCCTCCGGGACGTAACCCTGTCGTGCCCATTCCTCGGTATCGGCGCCGCTGGGAGCCCGATGCTGGACGATGCCGAAATGGCCACCCGGGCGCAGGACTTCCATGGCCGACCGGAAGACGTCATCGGCGACACCGGCGTTGACCCAGCCATGCAGGCTGCGGAAGCTCACCACCAGGTCGGCACTGTTGGGCTCACCCAGGCGGGCCTTGCGCGGCGGATCGAAGGGAACGGTCTCCACCTTGCCGAAGATTCCGGGTTCCGTCGCCAGCCGTTCCAGGTAGGCCTTGCCGATGCGCGCCTGGTAGTCCACGTCCGAGTCCGGATCGAAGTTGGCGGCGATCAGTTTGCCGTTATCGGCCATGACCGGGGCCAGAATCTCGGTATACCAGCCGCCACCCGGCCAAAGCTCGACCACGGTCATGTCCTGATCCAGGCCGAAGAAGTCCAGGGTCTCCACCGGGTTGCGGTACTGATTGCGGGCGCGGTTGGCGTCGGAGCGGTATTCGCCCTCTGCCGCCTGGGCGATGGCATCGCGGACGGCTTCCCGATCCCGGGGATCGGGCTGGGTCGGGGCGCAGCCCAGCAGGAGGGCGGCCATGGCAGTGGCCAGCCAGATAAATCGGCTCTCGGTCATGATTCATTCCTCCGTCATGGCGGTGTTTTGTTAGGATAGCGGCCTTCAGGTGCCTGTCCGGGGTATTGACCGTATGAGGCACTGTCTGTCACCAGAAATCGCGCCGGGAGCGCAGCAATGGCGATCCGAAAATTCAAGCTGATCCTTCAGTCTGCCCGCATGGTAACCCCTCGGGTGCGTGAACTCACCTTCGTGCGCGAGGACGGCGAGGACATCGACTATATCCCCGGGCAGTTCGTAACGCTACACATGCCCCACGAGGGGGATGTGCTGCGTCGCAGTTACAGCATCGCCACCATTCCCGATGGTGATTCCGGAGCCATCAGCATCGCCGTGACCCATGTGGACGGAGGTCGTGCCACCCAGCGTCTGTTTTCCATGGAGCCGGGGGAGGGTGTCGACGCCGTGGGGCCCTTCGGTCGTTTCATTCTTCGCGACGACTCCCCCTGCCGCTATGTCCTGATTGGCACCGGCACCGGGGTGACACCCTATCGCGCCATGTTGCCCGAGCTGGAACGGCGTATTGATCTCGAGGACTTCCAGGTGGAGCTGTTTCTGGGGGTTCGCATGCGGGAAGAGCTGCTATATGGCGAGGATTTCCAGGCGGTTGCCGAGCGCCACCCGGGCTTCAGCTTTCATGCCTGTTACAGTCGTGTGCTGCCCGAAGATGCCGCCCCCTGGGAGCACCGGGGCTATGTTCAGGATTACATCGACAGCATCAAGCCGAACCCGGATCGGGACATCGTCTATCTCTGTGGCAACCCGGAAATGATCGACCTGGCCGCGATGAAACTGAAGGAACAGGGATTCCCGGTCCAGAACATCCGGCGGGAAAAATACATTTCCTCGAATTAAGGCGGGAAGGCGTTGCCGTGGAGGTATTTTCGTTGTCGTAGTCGTTGTCGTTGTCGTAATCGTAATCGGCTTTTCCCAGGACATCTGTTAAGAGCCGACAACGACAACGACAACGACAACGACAACGATTACGATTACGAAAGGCAGTAGACAGGCCGCTGCCTGATATTGACCTTGTGCTAGAAGCGAAAGCCCACCGAAAACTGGGTAAAGTCACTGCCCAGCTGGGTCAGTTCCACTTCCACCGGGCCGAACACGCCGCCCACGCCATAGGCGGCGCCAAAGTCCTGTTCGCTCCGGCCACCCACGTCCAGCTGGGTGAAGGCGAAGCCCAGTTTACCCTTGATCTTGAACGGCCCCGGGTTCTGGAAGGCGACGAAGCTGCCCAGATGCAGCAGCTCCCAGTCGGTATTGCTTTCACCGAGGAAGCTGCCGCTGCGAACTCGTCCATTTGAGACGGTGATGCCGATCTCCGACTCCGAAGCTGCCACCTTGCGATCCCCCAGGTATTGGCCAAAGGCAAAGGCGACACTGGTGGCGTTGGCGCTGTCATCAGCGTCCAACTCGATACTGCTGCCCTTGGCCACGTAATAGCGGTCGCCGTCAGCATCGCCAAAGAAGGCCATGGCAGGCGTCGCCACAGTCAGCAGAAGGGCAGCCACGCAAAACGACAGATGTGTCTTCATCATTCTGGTCTCCGCTTCCGTCTCCCTCCGAGAATGGATGTCGCCGTTCAGCTTGCCAGACGGCGATACTTGATTCGATGGGGCTGATCGGCGTCAGTTCCAAGCCGCTTTTTCTTGTCCAGCTCGTATTCCGCGTAGTTGCCCTCGAACCATTCCACGTGGCTGTCGCCTTCAAAGGCCAGAATGTGGGTGGCAATGCGATCCAGGAACCAGCGGTCATGGGAAATCACTACCGCACAGCCGGGGAAGTCCAGCAGGGCTTCTTCCAGGGCCCGCAGGGTTTCCACATCCAGGTCGTTGGTGGGTTCGTCAAGCAGCAGCAGATTACCGCCTGACTTCAGCAGCTTGGCCAGATGAACCCGGTTACGCTCGCCCCCGGACAGTTCGCCGATCCGCTTCTGCTGATCGGAGCCCTTGAAGTTGAAGCGCCCCACATAGGCCCGTGACTGGGTCTCATAGGTGCCCACCTGAATGATGTCCTGGCCGTCGGAAATCTCCTGCCAGACAGTCTTGTCATCATCCAGGGCATCCCGACTCTGATCCACATAGGCCAGTTCCACTGTCTCGCCCACGCGGATCTCGCCGCTGTCCGGCTTCTCCTCGCCGGTGATGAGGCGGAAGGTGGTGGTCTTGCCCGCGCCGTTGGGGCCGATCACCCCGACAATGCCACCCGGCGGGAGATTGAAGCTGAGGTTGTCGAACAGCAGCTTGTCGCCGAAGGCCTTGCTGACACCATTGGCTTCCACCACCAGGTCACCCAGGCGGGGGCCCGGCGGAATGTAGAGTGACTTGGTCTCGTTGCGCTTCTGGAATTCCTTCGAGGAAAGCTCCTCAAAGCGCTTGAGACGGGCCTTGGACTTGGCCGAGCGACCCTTGGGGTTCTGGCGTACCCATTCCAGCTCGGCCTGCATGGCCTTGCGCTGGGCGGTCTGTTGTTTCTCTTCCTGCTCCAGACGCTGTTCCTTCTGTTCCAGCCAGGAGGAGTAGTTGCCTTCCCAGGGAATGCCGTGGCCACGGTCCAGTTCCAGAATCCAGCCGGCCACGTTGTCGAGGAAGTAGCGATCATGGGTCACGGCCACCACGGTGCCCGGGAACTCTTCAAGGAAGCGTTCCAGCCAGGCCACGGATTCGGCATCCAGGTGGTTGGTGGGCTCGTCCAGGAGCAGCATGTCCGGGGCCGACAGCAGCAGGCGGCACAGGGCCACGCGTCGCTTCTCGCCGCCGGAAAGGTGCTTCACCTCGGCGTCCCAGGGCGGCAGGCGCAGGGCCTCGGCGGCCTGTTCCAGGGTGCGCTCCAGGTTCCAGGCATTGGCCGCCTCGATCTTGTCCTGCAATTCGGCCTGCTTGGCCATCAGGGCTTCGAAGTCGGCATCCGGATCGGCCATCTGCTCGGAGACGGCATTGAATTCATCCACCAGGGCCTTGGTCTCGGCGATGCCTTCCTCCACGTTGCCGCGCACATCCTTGGTCTCGTCCAGCTCCGGTTCCTGAGCCAGATAACCGATCTTGATGCCGGGCTGGGGACGGGCCTCACCCTCGATCTCGGTATCAATGCCGGCCATGATGCGCAGCAGAGTGGATTTGCCTGCCCCGTTCAGACCCAGTACGCCGATCTTGGCGCCGGGAAAGAAGGACAGGGAAATGTCGCGCAGAATCTCTTTCTTCGGGGGAACGATCTTGCTCACCCGATTCATGGTGTAGACGTATTGAGCCATGGTTCTCGCCAGAAAAGTGGGGGAAATGGTTATTGGATGCGGATTATCCCGGACTAGGAATTCAGCTACAAGCTCCAAGCCACAAGCTGGCCGCGCCAGATTATGGCCATTTGTCTTTACCAGCCCGGGAGCTGGCTGAGAGTGGAGCGATAAGCACCAGGTGCCAAACGGGCAGGGCCAGCTTGCAGCTTGTAGCTTGTAGCTTGTAGCTGGCCTTTTCAGGCCTCACCGGGCCTGAAAAAGGCCCTACCGAATCGGTGGTTCCCCATACTCATTCGCGTCCGGGTCCCAGGTGTTCTGGAAGGCTTCCACGCTGGCAGCCGCTTCCTTCGCGCTTTCGAAGCGGGCAACGTGGAACAGGGCTTCGCCTTCATAGGCCAGCGGCAGTTCCGATCGTCCGATGATGACACCGGATGCGGGCGAGCGGATGGCCGTTTCGCTTTCGCCAAAGGGGTCGGCGATACGCCCCAGATACTGGTCTTTCTTGACGTGGGCCCCCAGGGCGACGTTCATGCGCACGATGCCACTGGCTGGGGCGCGAACCCAGAGGCTGGAGCGTGCCATGACGGGTTCCTTCCTGGGCTTGCGGCTGCGGGAAGCGGGAAGCATGCCCAGCTTGCGCATGACGTTGATCACGCCGCGTTCGCCGGCGCGAATGCAGACTTCATCGAACCGCAGCGCCTCGCCGGCCTCGTAGAGCAGGGTCTTGATGCCCTTGGCTGATGCCTGTTCACGCAGAGAGCCTTCCCGCAGGTCCGAGCTCATCATCACCGGCGCGCCAAAAGCTTCGGCCAGTTCCTGCACCTCCGGGTCGTCCAGGTCGGCCCGGATCTGAGGCAGGTTGGAGCGATGGATGGCGGCAGTGTGCAGGTCGATGCCGTAGTTGGCCTTGGAGACAATCTCGCGCATGAAGATGTGGGCCTGACGGGCGGCCAGGGAGCCGGATGTGCTGCCGGGAAAGTTGCGGTTCAGGTCTCGCCGGTCGGGCAGGTAGCGTGACATGTGCAGCACGCCCATCACGTTGACGATCGGTACGGCGATCAGGGTGCCACGCAGGCGCTGCAGGTTCTTACGCAGCAGCACCCGGCGGATGATCTCGATGCCGTTGAGTTCGTCACCGTGCACGGCGGCGCTGACGAACAGCACCGGGCCGCTGCGGCGGCCGTGTACCACGTGTACGGGCATGGTGATGGGGTTGTGGGTATAGAGATGGCCCAGCGGCACGTTGATGGTCTGGCGATGGCCGGGGGCAACGTCCTTGCCCCCGATCCGAATCGATTCTCTGGCCATGCGCTGATCCTCGTTGCAGCGGTCGCCTTGCCTGTCAGCCCCGGCCCCGGGTTTTGGTCTTGCCGGCCTTGGCGGTCTTTTCCATGAACTCGATGATCTTGGTGGCAATATCCTTTCCGGTGGCCCGCTCGATGCCTTCCAGGCCAGGCGAGGAATTCACTTCCATCACCACCGGGCCATGATTGGAACGCAGCAGGTCCACGCCGGCCACGTTGAGGCCCATGATGCGGGCCGCCCGCACGGCGGTGGAGCGTTCCTCGGGGGTGATCTTGATCAGTTCCGCCTGCCCACCACGGTGCAGGTTGGAACGAAACTCCCCTTCCTTCGCCTGGCGCTTCATGGAAGCCACCACCTTGTTGCCGATGACGAAGCAGCGAATGTCCGCGCCGCCGGCTTCCTTGATGAACTCCTGCACCAAAAAGTGGGCATTGAGCCCGCGGAAGGCGTCAATGACCGATTCCGCCGCCTTGCGGGTTTCGGCCAGCACCACCCCTACACCCTGGGTGCCTTCGGTCAGCTTGATCACCACCGGGTGGCCACCCACCAGCTGCAACAGATCCTGGGTATCGTCCGGGGAATGGGCAAAGCCGGTCACCGGCATGCCGATGCCCCGTCGAGAAAGCAGTTGCAGGGAACGCAGTTTGTCGCGGGAGCGGCTGATGGCGACGGATTCATTCAGCGGGAAGACGCCCATCATCTCGAACTGGCGCAGCACGGCCGTGCCGTAGAAGGTGATGGATGCCCCGATGCGCGGAATTACCGCGTCCACCGGATCCAGCTTGGCGCCCTTGTAGTGAATCTCCGGGTTATGGCCAGCGATGCTCATGTAGCAACGCAGTGGATCCACGACCCGGATTTCATGTCCCCGTTCACGCGCCGCTTCCACCAGGCGGCGCGAGGAATACAGTTTCGAATTGCGTGAGAGCAGACCTATCTTCATGAGTGTGCTTTCTTCTTTATGTCTGGAGTGGGTTCAGTCTTCTTCCACGATTTCTTCTTCCGGGTCGGCCCGGGTCTCGATGTCGCCGGTCAGGAAGGAGCGGGCCGGATCGACGGTCATGCGACCTTGCATGGCGGTGCGGCCAAGCAGCATGCGAAAGCGCATGTTGTCCCGTCCGGTCAGCGTCACTTCCACGGGCCAGATCTGGCCACCCAGCATGATCGGCGTCTGAATGACGAAGCGATCCTCGCGATGGCCGCCGGAGTCCGTGACCGGGCGCTGATCCACCACCATCGCTTCACAGTAGATTTCCTTATCGGTGCTCTGCTGCAGGGGGTGCATGCCAAATCGCACCCAGGTTCGGCCGTCCCGCTCGAACGTTGACAGGTCGAAGGCATGCAGACAGGAGGTGCGGGCACCGGTATCGACCTTGGCCTTGATGCGATTCAGCCCCAATTCCGGCAAGGCAACCCATTCCCGCCAGCCCACCATCAGCAGATCATTCTTATTGCCCCGATCATTACTCACGCGGCCAATCTCCCGATTCTGCATGCACGTCCTGGCGACCCTTGTCTGGTCAGGGCCGGAAGCCCCCCACTATACTGGCCAGCCCCTGCCGGTGGAACCACTCGCGCAGGGGCATCATACAGCGCAACGGCCTCAACAGGAGCAGCATGATGACGGATTCCAAAGCCCGGCAAGCGGTTCAACTCCATGTTGGCGATGCCCTGGCTCGCTACGGCTTCTCGGATGGTCACCCCTTTGGACGGGATCGGCAGGAGGCTTTTCTGTCCGTCGCTCGTGAGCGGGACCTGCTCGAGCGGGTGAGCTGTGTCGAGCCGGTCATGGGGGATGCTTTCCAGGCCCGTCTCTTCCATACACCGGAATACGTCGAGTTCGTGGAGAGCCGCTGCCGTGAAGGCAGTGGCTATCTGGACGGGGGCGACACCCCCGCCGAGTCCGGAACCTACGAGGCCGCCCTGACGGTGGTGGGCACGGCTGTGGCCGCTGCCGATGCCATCATGCACGGGGAATGCCGCCGCGCCTTCCAGCCCATTGCCGGCCTGCACCATGCGGGACGGGAGACGGCCTCGGGGTTCTGCGTATTCAATGACTGCGGCGTGGTGGTCGAGCATGTCCGCCGGCAGTACGGGCTGGAACGGGTGGCCTACGTGGACATTGATGCCCATCACGGGGACGGCGTGTATTTCGGTTTTGCCGATGACCCCGGCCTGATCTTCGCCGACATCCATGAAGACGGCCGATTTCTCTTCCCCGGAACCGGCGCCGCCGAGGAGACCGGTGACGGCCCGGCCGCGGGCACCAAGCTGAATATTCCCCTGACGCCCGGTGCCGGTGACCGGGAATTCTTCGAGGTCTGGGGCGAGGTCGAGGATTTCCTGGAACGCCACCGGCCGGAGTTCATCATCCTGCAGTGTGGTGCCGACCCCCTCATGGGTGACCCCATCACCCACCTGCGCTACTCCGACCAGCCCCACCGCGAAGCCACCCTGAGCCTGGCCAGCATCGCCGACCGCCACGCCGACGGCCGCCTGCTCGCCACAGGTGGCGGCGGCTACAACCGCAAGAACATCGGCCTCGCCTGGAACGCCGTCCTCGAAGCCCTCATTGACAGCGTGAAATGAGAAAAAAGCGCCGCGAAATGGACGCAAAATGCACGCGAAATAAAAAATAATCAGCCACAGATGAACACAGATGGACACAGATGTGGGGCCGTGCCTGGTGGACGGCCGTGCGGCTTCGGAAAGGATTTGCTTCAAAACCTCTGATTTCAACCACTATTGAATGGCGGATATCCCGCTGCGCCACACGGGGCCGCCAGGGCAGCCTGGCCGGCATTTTCGCATTCATCTGTGTTTATCTGTGTTCATCTGTGGCTATTTGAATATTTTGCGTTCATTTCGCGTCCATTTCGCGGCGCCTTTGAATTAACAGCCCATTTGCCCGCCGCCTCTGGGGCTGGGGCGGTGGGTCGGTTACAATGCCCCTTTTCCGTTCACGCCCAGACCAGACAGGGGATCGCCCCATGTTCAGCAACGACATGACGATTGCCGGATTCGATGCCGAGCTGCACCAGGCGATGGAGGCCGAGCGCCGCCGTCAGGAAGCACACATCGAGCTGATTGCCTCCGAGAACTACACCAGTCCGCGGGTCATGGCGGCCCAGGGTTCGGTGCTGACCAACAAGTACGCCGAAGGCTATCCGGGCAAGCGCTATTACGGTGGCTGCGAGCATGTGGACGTGGCCGAGAACCTGGCCATTGAACGGGTCAAGAAGCTGTTCGGCGCCGATTACGCCAATGTGCAGCCCCATTCGGGCTCCCAGGCCAACGCCGCCGCCTATCTGGCCCTGATGAAGCCGGGGGACGGTCTGCTGGGCATGAGTCTGGATCACGGCGGCCACCTTACCCACGGTGCCAAGCCCAACTTCTCCGGCAAGCTGTTCCAGGTGGAGCAGTACGGCCTTGACCCCGCGACCGGTGAAGTGGATTACGAGCAGGTGGCCGAGCTGGCCAAAAAGCAGAAGCCCAAGGTCATCGTGGCCGGCTTCTCCGCCTATTCCCGGATCATGGACTGGGCCCGTTTCCGTGACATCGCCGACAGTGTGGGCGCCTACCTGGTGGTGGACATGGCCCATGTCTCGGGTCTCGTGGCGGCCGGCCTGTACCCCAATCCCGTGCCCTATGCGGACGTGGTCACCAGCACCACTCACAAGACCCTGCGCGGCCCGCGCGGTGGCATCATCCTGGCGCGCGAAAACGAGGAAATCACCAAGAAGCTGCAGTCCCTGATCTTCCCCGGCACCCAGGGCGGGCCCTTCATGCATGTGATTGCCGCCAAGGCGGTGGCCTTCCTGGAGGCCCTGCAGCCAGAGTTCAAAACCTACCAGCAGCAGGTACTGAACAACGCCCGCACCCTGGCCGACAGCCTGGCCGGGCAGGGCCACAAGATCGTCTCCGGCGGCACGGACAACCACCTCTTCCTGCTCGACCTCATCGACAAGGGCATCAGCGGCAAGGACGCGGACGCTGCGCTGGGACGCGCCCACATTACGGTGAACAAGAACACCGTGCCCAACGATCCGCGTTCGCCCTTCGTGACCAGTGGCCTGCGCATCGGTACGCCGGCGGTGACCACCCGTGGCATGGGCGAGACGGAAATGAAGCAGCTCGCCGCCTGGATTTCGCGGATCCTGGACGATGTGGAAGACGAGAAACGCATCGAGGCCGTGCGCCAGGAAGTCACCGAGCTGTGCGCCCGTTTCCCCGTCTACGGCGACGGCGGGGCCTGATCCGAGACCGGGCGTCCCATGCACTGTCCCTTCTGCAGTCACGACGACACCCGGGTCATCGATTCCCGCCTGGCCGGGGAGGGCAGTCAGGTGCGGCGTCGCCGGGAATGCGCCCGCTGCGGAGAGCGCTTCACCACCTTCGAGTCGGCCGAGCTGGTCATGCCGAGGGTGGTCAAGCAGGACGGCTCCCGGGTGCCGTTCGACGAGGAAAAGCTGCGGGCGGGCATCACCCGGGCACTGGAAAAGCGCCCGGTGGACACCGAGGCGGTGGACGCCGGCCTGGCCCGCATCATGCAGAACATCCGGGCCACCGGTGAGCGGGAGGTGGCTTCCCGCCAGATCGGTGAGTGGGTGATGGAAGAGCTGCGCGCCCTGGACGAAGTCGCCTATGTGCGCTTTGCCTCGGTCTATCGCAGCTTCCAGGATGTGGATGCCTTCAGCGAGGAAATCCGGCGTCTGCGCTCAACGCCGGATCCGGCGTTGAAACGTCAGCAGATGACCCTCCTGCCCGAGGCCGACGGCAAGGGCCGAAGGCGCAAGAAGTGACTGATAATCAGGTCTTTACAGCCGATGACCTGCGCCACATGCGTCGTGCCCTGTCGCTGGCGGCGCGGGGGCGATTCAGTACCGATCCCAATCCCCGGGTGGGCTGCGTCATTGTCCGCGACGGTGAAGTCGTGGGTGAAGGCTGGCACGAGCGACCGGGCGAAGCCCATGCCGAGGTTCATGCCCTGGCGGCAGCCGGTGATCGGGCCAGGGGGGCGACTGCCTATGTGACCCTGGAGCCCTGCGCCCACCAGGGCCGGACCGGCCCCTGCTGCGTGGCCCTGGCGGAGGCGGGCGTGGCGCGGGTGATCGCCGCCATGGATGACTCCAACCCCCTGGTGAATGGTGGCGGGCTGGCCTATTTGCGGGAACAGGGCATCGTGGTGGCCAGCGGTCTGCTGGCCGGCGAGGCGCGGGCACTAAACCGGGGCTTTGTCAGTCGGATGCAGCGCGGACGGCCATGGGTCACGGTGAAGCTGGCCGCCAGTCTGGATGGTCGCACCGCCATGGCCAGTGGCGAGAGCCGCTGGATCAGTGGCGAAGCGGCCCGGCTGGACGTGCATCGCCAGCGGGCCGCCGCCAGCGTGGTGATGAGCGGCATCGGCACGGTGCTGGCGGATGACCCGAAGCTCAATGCCCGTCTGCCGGGTCTGGAGCGCCAGCCCGGCCGGGTAATCCTTGACAGCCAGTTGCGCACACCGCCCACGGCGGCGCTGCTGCAGCTTGAATCACCCGTATTGCTGGTGGCCGCCGAGCACGCGCCGGCGGACCGGGCGGCCGCTCTGGAAGGAGCCGGTGCCGAGATTCTGCACCTGCCGGGCGAACGGCCCGATCCGGCCACCGTGTTGAGCTGGCTGGCCCGCGAGCGGGACTGCAATGAGGTGCTGGTGGAGGCGGGGCCGGTCCTCGCCGGCAGCCTGTTGCAGGCCGGGCTGGTCGACGAAATCTGCCTGTATCTGGCGCCCCATCTGATGGGGGATGCGGCCCGCGGCCTGTTTAGCCTGCCGGGCCTGGAGCACATGCAGGACCGGCTCGGCCTGCGGCTTCTGGATGTCCGCCAACTGGGCGAGGATCTGCGACTACGCCTGGCGCCGATCGCACAGCAAGGAGAATGAGGGCATGTTCACCGGACTCATCGAAGGTCAGGGCTGCATCAGCCGCCTGCAGCGGCAGGGTCGGGATGCCCGCCTGGCCATTGATACCCGAGGCCTGGGTTATGACGATGTGGCAGAGGGTGACAGCATCGCCATCAACGGCGTCTGTCTCACCGCGATCCGGCCCGAACCGGCGGGTTTCGAGGCGGATGTCTCGGCCGAGACCCTGTCCCTGACCACCCTGGGCGACCTGGGTCAGGGTGACGCGGTGAATCTGGAGCGCTCCCTGACCCCGTCCACGCGCATGGGCGGGCATTTCGTGACCGGGCATGTGGATGGCATGGCCCGCTGCGTGGAGCGTCGGCGTGATGGCGGGTCCTGGCGCTTCGCCTTCGAGTTGCCGGAGGGGCTGAGCCGTTATGTGGCCCGCAAGGGCTCGATTGCCATTGATGGCATCAGCCTGACCGTGAATGCCGTCAGCGGACCGCGGTTCGAGGTCAACATCATTCCCCATACCCTGGAGCGCACCAATCTGGATCGCTGCCAGGTGGGGAGCCGGGTAAACATCGAGATCGACCTGGTGGCGCGTTATCTCGAGCGCCTCATGGGCCTGGACATGCGGGGGCCGGACGGCGGCCTGCGCATGGACCTGCTCGCCGGGAACGGTAAAGACAGCAAGGGCTGAGACGACATGGCTTTCAACAGCATCGAAGAGATCATTGATGATCTGCGTGCCGGCAAGATGGTCATCATGGTGGATGACGAAGACCGGGAGAACGAGGGCGACCTGATGATGCTCTCGGAAAAGGTTAGCTCCGAGGACATCAACTTCATGGCCCGCTACGGCCGGGGGCTGATCTGCGTGACCATGACCCGGGAGCGCTGCCAGCAACTGCGTCTGCCACTGATGGTGAGTGAGAACGATGCCTCCTTCGGCACCAACTTCACCGTCTCCATCGAGGCCGCCGAAGGCGTGACCACGGGCATCTCCGCCCATGATCGTGCCCGCACCGTACAGGTGGCTGTGGACCCGGAATCACGCCCGGAAGACCTGGTCCAGCCCGGCCACATCTTTCCCATCATGGCCCAGCCCGGTGGCGTGCTGACCCGCGCCGGTCATACCGAGGCCGGCTGTGACCTGGGGCGCCTGGCTGGCGGCATTCCTTCCTGCACCATTGTCGAGATTCTCAACGAAGACGGCACCATGGCCCGCCGGCCGGATCTGGAGAAGTTCGCCGCCGAACACGGCCTCAAGATCGGCACCATTGCCGATCTCATTCGCCATCGCATGGATATCGAACACACGGTGGAGCGAATCTACAGCCGCAAGGTACCCACCGAGTTTGGCGAGTTCGATCTGCACGCCTATGAAGACCACCTGCACAAGACCGTGCATGTGGCCCTGACCCGGGGCGACATCCGCCCGGACACGCCGACCCCGGTGCGTGTGCACCTCCAGGACACCCTGGGGGATGTGGTGGGCATCCAGTGGAAATCCATGGGCTGGCCCCTGCGCAATGCCATGCGCCGGATCGCCGACGACGGCGGCGTGCTGGTCATCCTGCGCCCGGAGGACAACCCCCGGGATCTGATCGAGCGCCTTCAGCACGGCCCCGACATGCCGGAACCGGACGAAGCCCCGGGCGAGGACGGCGCCACCGTGCTGCGAACCTATGGCATCGGCGCCCAGATCCTCGCCGACCTGGGCGTGAAGAAGATGAAAGTGCTCTCTGCCCCCAAACGGATGCAGGGGATCTCCGGCTTCGGGCTGGAGGTGGTGGAGTATGTTGGCGTGGGCGACAAGTAATAGAGCGCCCCCACGGATTTTTTCGTTGTCGTTGTCGTTGTCGTTGTCGGAATTTCAGCCACCCGGATAATCGACGATCCGAGAACCTGGCCGAGCGGATCAGCTTTTGCTCTTCCGCCTTCGAAGCGTGACAATTCGACAACGACAACGACAACGACAACGACAACGACAACGACAACGACAACGAATCGAGTGGACTGCCGGTTCTGCAAAAACCGACCAGCCCTGTATCCTTAAGGGCAACAGGAAAACAGCGTACTGACTGGAAACAACGACAATGAATGACATCAAAACCATCGAAGGTGACATGGTCATCAGCAAGGCCCGCTTCGCCATACTCGTGGCCCGCTTCAACGGCTTCCTGGTGGAGCGCCTGCTGGAAGGAGCCGTGGATGCCCTCAAGCGTCATGGAGCCGCCGAGTCGGATATCGAGGTGATTCGCGTGCCGGGGGCCTGGGAGCTGCCGGTGGCGGCGCATCATGTGGCCCGGGCGGGCAAGCATGACGCCATCATCGCCCTGGGCTGCGTGATCCGTGGCGCCACGCCCCATTTCGATTATGTCTGCGGTGAATGTGCCCGCGGCCTGGGTCGGGTATCGGATGACAGCGGCCTGCCGGTGAGCTTCGGCGTGCTCACGGTGGATACCATCGAACAGGCGGTGGAACGGTCGGGCACCAAGGCCGGCAACAAGGGCGTCGAGGCGGCCACGGCAGCTATCGAGATGGTCAACGTTCTGCGCAAGATCGACGGCAAATGATGGATTCCCGGGAAATTGCACAGCGCCGCAGCAAGGCCCGGCACCTGGCGGTGCAGGCCCTTTACCAGTGGCAGATATCCGACACCGACAGTGCCGATCTGCTGGCCCAGTTCCATCAGGACGAGGGCATGGCCAAGGCCGAGGGCGAGTATTTCGACGCCATCATCCGTGGCTGCCTGGCGGATACCGCTGCCCTGAAGGGCATCTTCGACGCCTTCCTGGATCGCCCGGAAGTCCAGCTGGACCCGGTGGAGCGGGCCATCCTGCTGGTGGGTACCTGGGAGATGCGCGAGCGCCTGGATGTGCCCTGGCGGGTGGTGCTGGACGAGGCCGTCTCCCTGGCCCATCGCTTCGGGGCCGAGGACAGCCACCGTTTCATCAACGCGGTGCTGGACAAGGCCTCGGTGGAGCTGCGCGCCGTGGAACGCAAGGCAGCTGGAAAATCGTGACTGAGCTGAGCGAATCCGTCGGGCGCCGCAAGATCCACGAACGGCGCATCATCTGCGAGGGGTTCCAGCGGGACGACGGTCTCTGGGACATCGAGGGGCGTCTGACCGACGAGAAGACCTATCCTTTCGAAAACCAGTACCGGGGCGTGATCGAGCCCGGGGACTACATCCATCGCATGGGCCTGCGCATGACCCTGGATGATGATTTCCTCATCCACCGGGTCGAAGCGGTCATGAGCCATCACCCCTTCGGGGTCTGCCCCGAGATTACTGCCGCCTTTCGCCGGGTGGAAGGCCTGGTGGTCAAGCCGGGCTGGAGCCGGGCCATGCGTGAACGGGTGGGGGGCGTGCAGGGCTGCACCCATCTGGTGACCCTGCTGGACAATCTGGCCATCGTGGCCTTCCAGACCATTGCTCCGCTGAAGAAGAAGGACCCCACCGTCGAGAGCCGCGGCAAGCCGCGCCACATCGATTCCTGTCACGCCCTGCGCTCCGATGGCCCCGTGGTGCGGGAGCACTACCCCCGCTGGTACCGCGACGGGGAAGTCAGCGGCGACTCATGAGCCGGGGCGAATTCGACATCATTCGGGATTACTTCCGTCGCCGCGCCGGCCAGCGGGAAGACCTGCTGCTGGGCATCGGTGACGACGGTGCCGTGGTCAAAGCCGCCGGGGAACTGGCCTGGGTGGTGGATACCATCAACAGCGGTGTGCACTTTCCCGAAGACGCGCCCGCCCATGTGGTGGGCCACCGGGTTCTGGCGGTGAATCTCAGCGACATGGTGGCCATGGGCGCCGATCCTCGCTGGGCCCTGCTGGCTCTGACCCTGCCGGTCGCCGAGGAAGCCTGGCTGGATGATTTCTGTGACGGTTTCTTCCGTCTGGCCGGGGAGGCCGGCTGTGTTCTCGCCGGCGGTGATCTGACCCGCGGGCCGCTGGCGGCCACCGTGACCCTGCTGGGACCGCTGCACGGCCGGGCCGTGACCCGCGCCGGCGCCCGCGTGGGGGATGACATTCTCGTCTCCGGCACCCTGGGCGACGCCCGGGCCGGGCTGGACATTGCCCTGGGAGACGGTGCACCGGCCGACGGGGCGGAGGCCTTCCTGCTCAATCGCTATCTCTACCCGGCGCCGCGCCTTGCCCTGGCGCCCCTGCTGCCCCGCTATGCGCACGCCGCCCTGGACCTCTCAGATGGACTCTGCGCCGATCTCTCCCACATGCTCGAGGCCAGCGGTGTCGGCGCCGAGCTGTCACTGGCCGAGTTACCCCTGTCGGAGGCGCTCGCGGCGCACGCCCCGGAGGAGGCCAGGCGCCTGGCACTGGCTGGGGGGGATGATTACGAGATCGTCTGTGCCGTCGACCCCGGGCAGCGGGAAGCCTTCATGGCCGCGGCCGCGGCCGCCGGGGTAAGTCTGACACGCATCGGCCGGGTCACCGACGACAAGGAGCTGCGCGTACTGGATGAAGCCGGGGAGCCGGAACCGCTGCCGGGCAGTTTTCGGCATTTTGGAGATCACGATGCGTAAGCATGCCCCCATGCCCCCGGCCCGTACCGTGTTCGGTGATCCGGTACATTTCCTGGCCTTCGGTTTTGGCCTCGGCCTGTCCCGGCGGGCGCCCGGCACCGTCGGCACCCTGGCCGCACTGCCGTTCATCCTGCTGTCGGCCGCCTGGCCCCTGTGGGCGCAGCTGCTTCTGGTCCTCCTGGTCACCGTGGGCGGGATTGCCATCTGCGGCATCAGTGCCCGCCGGCTGCAGAGCCATGATCATCCCGGCATCGTCTGGGACGAGATCGCCGGCTGGATGATCACCATGCTGGTGGTGCCGGTCACCCTGACCACCCTGATTGCCGGTTTCCTGCTCTTTCGCCTCTTTGACATCCTCAAGCCCTGGCCCATCAGCTGGCTGGATCGCCATCTGCATGGGGGTGCCGGCATCATGATGGATGACGTGCTGGCCGGTGTCATGGCGGCAGTGTTGCTCTACCTGGGTTATAGTGGGGCAGGCTGGCTGTTGTGAGCATTGGCCGGCCCCGTCCTGGGCTTTGGGGGGAAGAGGTCCGCTGACGATGGATTCAGGAGGCAAGTCAAAACCGGTGGTGGTTCTGAACCGGCCCGAGCCGCGCCGCATTGGCAAGTATGTGGTGGCGCGTGAGCTGGGTCGTGGCAGTACCAGCACGGTCTACCTTTGCCATGACGCCTATCGCGGCCGCGATGTGGCGGTGAAGCTTTACCATTCCGATCAGGATCTGAGCCCCGAGGAAGCGGAAGTCCGCCGGCGCCTGTTCTTCAATGAAGCGCAGATGGCGGGCATGCTCGATCACCCCAATATTCTCCCCATTCTCGATGCCGGCGAGCTGGACGATGCCCGCTACATCGTCATGGAGTTCATTCCGGGTGCCCGGCCCCTGAGTGACTACACCGAGGCCGAACACCTGTTGCCGGTGAACAAGTGCGTGGAAGTGGCCTTCAAGTGCGCCCGGGCCCTGGCCTATGCCCATCGTCAGGGGGTCATTCATCGTGACATCAAGCCCGGCAATATCCTTCTCACCGAGAGCGGCGATGTGCGCCTGGTGGACTTCGGCGTGGCGCGAACGGCCATCGGTGGTCTGGACAAGGTGCGGGGCCTGATCGGCTCACCCAGCTACATGGCCCCCGAGCAGCTGGGCAAGCACATTGCCACCAGGGAAACCGATCTCTATGCCCTGGGCGTGGTGCTTTACGAACTGCTCACCGGCAAGCGCCCCTTTTATGGCGACAGCCTGGAGCGGCTCAAGCAGCAGGTCATGTACGCCTCGCCGGTGCCGGTTCACCGTCTGCGGGATGATGTCCCCCCGGAGCTGGAGCGCATCGTCAACCGGGCACTGGAAAAGCAGCCCGCCCGCCGATACCGCTCCGCACTGGATTTCGCCGCCGACCTGTCCCAGGCCTTTCAGCAGGCCGCCCGGCTGCGCCAGCAGACGGTGGAGCAGGAGCGATTCAGCCAGCTACGGCACCTGGATTTCTTCCGGGATTTCGCCTACCCGGACATCTGGGAATTGCTCAACGCCGGTTCCTGGGAGACCTACCGGGAAGGTGAGGCACTGGTTCGTGAAGGGGATCTGGATGAGAGCTTTTTCATTCTGGTCAGTGGCCGGGTCAATATCCAGCGCGGCCAGACGGTGGTGGGCAAGCTCCGGGAAGGCAGCTGTTTCGGTGAAGCGGGATACCTGGAAGGGCAGCAGCGCGACAGCAGCATTTTCGCGGACGAAGAGGTGCAGGCCCTGCGACTCACGGCCACGGCCATCGAACGCTGTTCAACCGCATGTCAGCTTCGTTTCATGCGCCAGTTCCTGCGCATGATTCTCACCCGCCTCAGCAGCTGAGCCGCGAAAAGCCTGGCCACGAAGGATTGCGTGCGCTGCCTTCGATTGCCCCATCCCGCCACCACCACCAAACTGCCGCTCGTAATCGTAATCGTAATCGTAATCGGCTTTTCAATCTTCCCTGATCCAGCCCGCCTACCGCCCCCGCCCCCCAAAACAATCTGTGTCCATCTGTGTCCATCTGTGTTCATCTGTGGCTAAAAAAGCCTTTCACCCAGCTCCTGTTTCACTACCCAATTCACTCACTCCATCGAAGGCGGCTTCCGCAGACGCTTGTTCTTCCCCCGCTGGGTCTTCTGATCCACTCGCTTGGCCTTGGCACGCTTGCTCGGGCGGGTTGGGACGCGTTTCTTTCGCGTGACGGCCACGCTCCGGATCAATTGCTGGAGGCGGGCGAGGGCGGCGGCGCGGTTGTCTTCCTGGCTGCGGGTCTCGTCAGCCTTGATCACCACAAGTCCGCTCTTGGTGATGCGGTGGTCACTCAGGGCCAGCAGACGTTCCTTGTAGAAATCCGGCAGGGAAGACGCCGCAATATCGAATCGCAGCTGAATGGCCGTGGCCACCTTGTTCACGTTCTGCCCGCCGGCACCCCGGGAACGGATCGCCGTCAGCTCGATTTCCTCATCGGGAATCTCCACTGAATTGGATATCTTCAACATGAGCTGTCCCCGGCAATGAAAAAGGCCGGCAACTTCCAGGAAGCCACCGGCCCATAATCCGCGTAATCGTAATCGTAATCGTAATCGGCTTCGACCCTGCCAAGACAGGATCCAGCAAGGATCAACCTTCCTCGGCTTCCTTGTCCTTCTCAATCAGGGCATAGGCCGAATGATTGTGAATGGATTCGAAGTTCTCGGAAGCCACGGTATAGGCCGCAATCCGCTCGTCCCGGTTCAGGGCCACGGCAATGTCCCGCACGATGTCTTCCACGAACTTGGGGTTATCGTAGGCGCGCTCGGTGACATACTTCTCATCCGGCCGCTTGAGCAGACCGTACAGCTCACAGGAGGCCTCGGCTTCCACCAGGTCAATCAGCTCCTCGATCCAGACAAAGTCTCGAGTGCGGGCGCGCACGGTGACATGCGAGCGCTGATTGTGGGCACCATAGTCCGAGATCTTCTTGGAGCAGGGGCACAGGCTGGTGACCGGAACCACCACTTCCACCGTCATCTGGTTCTTGCCGTTGATGCGCTCACCGATGAAGGTGACTTCGTAATCCATCAGGCTCTCGACCCCGGACACCGGCGCCTTCTTGTTGACGAAATAGGGGAAGCGCATCTCGATGTGCCCGGAGTCCGCTTCCAGCAGTTCTGTCATGCCGCCCAGCATGTCCTTGAAGGAGGCGACGGAGATTTCCCGTTCCTGATTCTCCAGGATCTGCACGAAGCGTGACATGTGGGTACCCTTGAAGTTGTGGGGCAGATCCACATACATGTTGAAGTTGGCAATGGTGTGCTGCTCGCCGCCCGAGCGATCACGCACCCGCACGGGATGACGGATGTCCTTGATGCCCACCTTGTTGATGGGAATGCGGCGCGTATCCGCGCTGCCCTGAACGTCGTCAATGGTGGTCACGGATGCCTGTCCGGTCTGCTTGCTGCTCATGCTGTTCGTCCTCGAATCGGATTGTCTCGTTGTTCCCGATCACGGCCGCAGGGCCGCGCCCTCATGACACCAGGCGCTTGCCACTGCCTGTCTTGTCCTGCTCGTTCCACCAGCGCTCGATCCTCGCCTTGATGGCCTCGCTGGTCAGTCCGGCTTCCTCCAGGACATCGTCCCTCGAACCGTGTCCCAGGTATTGGTCCGGCAGACCAATGACCAGGGTCGGGATCGTGATGTTCATCTCCGACAGGGCTTCCAGTACCCCACTACCCGCACCGCCCAGCACGGTATTGTCCTCAATGGTGACAATGCCTTCATGCCGGGCAGCAACCGCTTCGACCGTGTCCAGGTCGAGGGGTTTCACAAATCGCATGTCCCACAGGGCCGCATCCAGTTCTTCGGCGGCTTCCCGGGCCCGATCCAGCAGCGCCCCGAAGGACAGAATGGCGATTCCCTTCTTGCCCCCCTGGGCCTTGCGCTGGCGAACCTCCCGCGCCTTGCCCCAGGGCAGGGCCTGCATTTCCTGTTCGATGTTCACGCCGGGCCCTTGGCCCCGCGGGTAACGCACGGCGGCGGGGCCCTCGTGCTGATAGGAGGTGTAGAGCATCTGGCGGCATTCGTTTTCGTCGGACGGAGCCAGTACCGCCATATTGGGCAGGCAACGCAGGAAGCTGATGTCGAAGCTGCCGGCGTGAGTGGCCCCGTCACCGCCCACCGGGCCGGCGCGGTCGATGGCAAACAGCACGGGCAGATTCTGCACGGCCACATCGTGGATGGCCTGGTCGTAGGCCCGCTGCAGGAAGGTGGAGTAGATCGCCACCACCGGCTTGATGCCCTCGCAGGCCAGGCCCGCGGCCACGGTCACCGAGTGCTGTTCGGCGATGCCCACATCGTAATAGCGGTCCGGGAAGCGCTTGTGGAACTCCACCAGTCCGGAGCCCTCGCGCATGGCCGGGGTGATGCAGACCAGGCGCTCGTCCTGCGCGGCCAGGTCGCAGGCCCACTGGCCGAACACCTGGGAGTAGCTGGGGCCCGCCGGCTTCTTGGGGGCCAGCTTGCCGGCCGCCGGGTCGAACTTGCCCGGGCCGTGCCAGGTGATGGGATCCAGCTCCGCCGGGCCATAGCCCTTGCCCTTGCGGGTAACAATGTGCAGGAACTGCGGGCCGGGGCGCTCGCGCAGATTGGCCAGGGTTTCCACCAGGGTGTCCACGTCGTGCC